>JAGLNY010000099.1 GCA_023139255.1 Spirochaetales bacterium | reverse complement strand
AATCTCATCACATGAATAAAGGTATCAGGATCTGCGAATAATTTGTTTGAAATTGAATTGATATTTGTGTTTTTATCTGCCATATGCACTCACAATAATTGGTAATATTATGCTACATATTGAAAAGATCGTCAAGGTTTTTTTCTCCGGTACAAACTATAGTATTTCAATAAAGAAAAACTCTCAGGAGGATATTATGGCATTAAAAGTTGGAATTGTCGGTTTCAGGGGAATCGGGCAGAATCATGCTAAAGCACATATGGACGATCCGCTCTCAGAACTCGTAGCTGTATGCGATGTGGTAAAGGAACGTGCAGATGAAGCGGTGGAAAAACATGGAGTTAAGGTATACTACTCGGTTAGTGAAATGTTAAATGCTCACCCGGATCTTGATATTGTTGATGTTTGTACAGGAGGTGATGAAAATGGGGGCTGGCATTATGAACCTACCATGGAAGCCCTGGCTGCCGGCAAACATGTCCTTGTAGAAAAACCTATCTCAAACACTGTAACTGAAGCCCGGGAAATGGTCTCCTTTGCCGCTGAAAAAGGGCTTTATCTGGGCTGTAACCTCAATCACTACTTTACCGCACCTGCGGATAAAGCAAGAGAAGCAATTGCGGAAGGAAAAATTGGTGAGCAGCTTTTCTGCCTTATGCGGATGGGTTTTCAGGGAGGAGAATTCAGTTATGATGGACCCGGGGACAATCCGAACTCAAATGGTTTCCCCTATTTCCATGTAAAAGCTTTTCTGGCCCACCCTTTTAGTATTATGCGTCACTTCTGCGGTGACATAACCCAGATACAGGCTTTCATGAACAGACCGGGATTCCGAAAAACAGCCCAGGACCCAATGGTTTCTGTCAACAGTATCCACGTGAAATTCTCAAACGGCTGTGTAGGCTACCTGTTCAGCCAACGGGGCGACACAACAATGGGTTACGGCGGATGGTGGAGTGTTGAAGTAGGCGGGACAAAGGGGAGCTTTTCTATTGAGAACTGTGTGGAAAAATACTCCTATTATCCGGCTCCCGGATCAGACGGAAAGGCAGATCCTGAAAATCTTGGGCCCAAGGCAGTGATAGAGCCGGAAGTATTCAATACCGGTATAACCGATTTCGGGACTACTTTTCCCAGCCGCATCCATGCTTTTATGGAAGACGTTACCAACAAAGTCCCCTTTGAAAAGCTCCGGGCATCTGGCCGGGATGCGTTGGCAACTCTGGAATACACTTTTGCAGCAATTGAATCGTTTGAATCAGGCGGTGAGACCGTTCGGCCTCATCCCCTTCCAAAACAGCAGCGTGTTGCACAATAACAATAATTAGAAGTTTCCGATTTGTTTATACATAATCGGAAACTTCAAAAGACAATTTATTTAAAATTGTCTCAAGGAGAAGTAAAAAAATGAAATTAGGCGCAAATTCAGTCCTTTTTGGGGGCTACGACATGGAAACAGCATTCAGGAATATTAAAGCTGCCGGCTATGACGGAATAGAGCTTTCAGCAATAGACAATATGAGTGAACACCTCGTCATTAGTAAGTGGGAATCCCTTGCAGGTACGATCAAGGATCTTTCCAAAAAGTATGATCTTGAACTTCTTGCCATGGAGCAGCCGAATCAGGATCCGGTAATTATGGAGACTGCCATGCAGGCTGCAGTTGAAATTGGTATACCGCTGATAAACTGCGGACCAGGCGGGAAAAGCGGAGATGAAGCCTCCCTGCAGGAACGCATAGATTCTCTGGGGAAATTGAGTCTTATGGCCGAAAAGTATGGCGTTACCCTGTGTGTGAAGGCTCACGTCGGGGCTGCAATCTTTGACACCCCTTCCACCTTGAAAGCCCTGGAAGCTATTGACTCACCTGCTTTTGGGCTGGATATGGATCCCAGCCACATTCACCGCTCCGGGGAGAATCCGGTGGAAGCAATCAGCAGTGTTATCTCCCGTATTAAGCATGTTCATATCCGGGACTGCAAGGGGAGAGAGCAGGGACCGGGAAAACCTGAAAACCAGGCTAACGGCCGCGGCGACATCGACCTTATCGGATATATCCGTGTCCTCCATGAAAACGGCTATACCGGCCCAGTGGATTTTGAGGTAATCGGGGCAAAGGATTATTCCCTTGAACAATGCTGCATTATTGCGGCAGAAACACGGGGTCATATGCAGGCATGTCTTCAGGCGTGCGGAGCCCGATAACCAGTATTTACCAGGAGCCTGTAGGCATCCTAAAGGAAAAAATTATGTCTAAAAAACAACCAAACATTCTATTAATAGGTATAGACTCACTTCTCTCTACCCATATGAGCTGCTACGGCTATGACCGGCTGACAACACCCTATATCGACAAGTTTGCCCAGGGCGGAGTTCTCTTTGAGAACACCTTTTCCGCTCACATCCCTACAACATCAGGTTACGCATCAATGCTTACCGGGATGGATAGTTTCGGGACCGACTGTGTTGCCCTCAGGCATAAGGGAGGACTGATTGAAGAAATTGATACCCTTCCCGAAGTGCTCAGCAAGGCCGGTTATAATACCTCCTGTGTCGGTTTTACAGGAAATCCCGCATCCAGGGGTTTTGATACCTACCTGGATTATAAGGCCTGGGGAGGCCGGAAGGAAGGGTCTCTCCCAAAAGCAGAGGTACTGAACGATGTATGTATACCTGAACTGGACCGGTTAGCTGCAAAGGAAAAACCCTTCTTCGTACTGCTCAGACACATGGATCCTCACTCACCTTACATGCCTCCTGCACCCTACAACCACATGTTCTACCATGGAGATCACTGTAATCCCGAAAACAAATCAATGAAACCGGTCATGAATTTCAAACCTTTTTGTGATTTTTTTATATCCTGGATGCCTGCGGGAGTTACAGACAAGGATTTTATCATTGCCCAGTATGACGGCGCAATTGCGTACATGGATGCCTGTATACAGAAAATATTTACCCAACTGGAGAATCTCGGAATTCTTGATGATACCATCGTGATAATCAACAGCGATCACGGGGAAACCCTTTACGATCACGAATGCTGGTTTGACCATCACGGTTTGTATGATGTAACCCTCAAAGTGCCCCTGATTATCCGTTATCCCAAAAAACTCTCCGCCGGCCAAAGGGTTGCAGGATACAACCAGCACAAGGATCTCATGCCGACCATTCTTGAATTGGCGGAAATTGAGAGCAAGGAAAATTATAACGGCACTTCACTTCTGCCGATGGTGAACGGTAGCGTTTCCAGCCATGAGTCCGAGATCTATATTACCGAGTGTACCTGGATGAGGAAACACGGGTGGAGAACACCGGAATGGAAATTAATCGTTGCCCTTGAACCTGATTTTCACTTCAAACCTGAAATAGAGTTGTATAATTTGATTCAGGATCCTGATGAGCTGGATAATGTGGCTGGAAAAAACCCGGATATTGTCAAGGTGCTTAAAGAAAGGATGGAAAGCCACATAGCTGCAAGGGAAAAACAGACCGGCAGGCCGAACCCAATCCATAACCAGCCGAATTGGCATGGGAACCAAAGTGTAGATTATTTTACCTCCAGTCAGGAAGCGTATGATACACTTCATATCGGTGATGCAGATCACGCAAAGAGACTTCAGGAAAAGGAAGCAAAGAAATGAAAAAACAGCGTGTTGCCGTTATTGGGCTTGGCCCAATTGGGAACAAACATGCAGATATCTATCGTGAAATGGATGGTGCTGTAATGACCGCCGTTTGCGACATTGACAAAGAGCGTGCTGACCGGGCCGCAGATCGCCTTGGGGTTCCCGCATTTTATTCTGTTCGGGAAATGGTATCCCGAATTGAGCTGGACATGGTGAGTGTAGCGACGGGAGGCGAAGAATTCGGCAGCGACCATTATCAGCCAACGATGGAAGCGATTAATGCGGGGCTGCACGTGCTGGGAGAAAAACCCATTTCCAATGAAATTTCCAGGGGAGAGGAGATGGTAAATGCAGCCCGGGATAAGGGTGTCTGCTATGGGATCAATCTCAATCATCGCTTTACACCTGCAGCAAGATTGGCGAAACAATGGGTTGATGAAGGACGGATCGGTCACCAGCTTTTCATTAATGTAAGTATGTGGATCATGAATCTAAGGGAATCCTCACCCTGGTTCCAGATTAAAGCGCTTCACCCTCACACGGTGGATATTATGCGGCATTTTGCCGGGGATATAGAATCGGTCCAATGTTTTGCTGTGAAGGCACCGGGTAGGAATATCTGGTCCACAGCCCAGTTCAATATGAAATTCAAGAGCGGCGCTTTGGGACACTTGAGCGGTAGCTATGATATTGAAAGGGGCCACCCAATGGAGAGAGTTGAGCTGGCGGGGACAAAAGGCCGCTTTGTTATTGATGATGTGTTCCGGGAAGTCACCCTCTTTCCTGCCGGGGACATGGTAAAACAGGTCTATAGTAACCCGGTTTTTGGGGGAATGCGGGATTTTGATGATACCTTTCGAAACCGCCTGGGAACGTTTATTGAACAGCTGAATAACGGGGTCTCCCCCAACGAAATAGATGGTTCGGGGGCAGACGGTCTTGCGGCACAGAAGGTCCTGTCCGCAGCAATAGAATCGATACAAACCGAAACAGTAGTAAAAGTAGGATAGGAGCGGATATGCTTATTACAGTAATCGGCAGGGGGCATTCAGGAACCCGGGCCATTTCACACACACTCACCGAAAGCGGGGTTTACATGGGCTCTGAATTGAATAAATCAGGCGACCTTATTCCCGCTGATAAATTGTATGATGCATGCAGGATTATGTCAAAATACGTTCGCCATCTGGGTGGAAACCGGTGGGATTTTTCGATCCTGCACACTATGGAGATAGATCCTGAATTTATTACTCTTGTTGAGTCGTATCTTGGAAGTGTTTTATCAAGCACCACCGAAAACAAAGGATGGAAGCTTCCCGAAACTACGCTGATATATCCCTGGATTGTGAGACTTTTTCCGGAAACAAAATTCATTTATTGGGTAAGGGATCCAAGGGACAACATACTTGGGGGACACCTTACCGATGATCTGGCAGATTTCGGAATTCCCTATGAGAGGACGGAAAACCCGTTGGAAAACAGGGCGATAAGCTGGCAGTATCAGTTTGAATTATACAAAGCTGTTCCGCGTCCAAAAAACCTGCTGGAGATCCGGTTTGAGGATTTTGTACTCAACCAGGAAGAGACCCTGGAAAAGGTAGAGGCTTTTTTGGGAATTCCGCTAAAGAAGATTGAAGTGAGAAGCGGTTCTGTCGGTCGATGGAAGGATAGTGATGAGTTTCTCGACTTTCCCCAAATCAGCGAGGGTCTAAAGAGATTCTGTTATAATTGAAACTGTATTTTGAAATTTTCCAGTTTTAGGCAAACTCCAAAGCCCGCTTACGGTAGTAACGATAATTTTCGAGGCTCACTTCTGCAGGCACACCATGATCACAAGTCGGTAAGTAGCCGCCCCTTTTTTTCATAGCAGGCATGATATAATCCACCATTTTGTCTATGGCATCTTTTCCCTGGGCCAGTACTCGTTTGTCTATCCCCCCGCTTATTATCAGCCAGGGATACTGCTGACCTATCTTGACTACATCACAGCCGGAAGCCACTTCAAAAGGACTCATTGCATCCATTCCAATCTCTTCATGATACCAGTCGATTACTGGAACACAAAAGCCGTCAGTATCGATCTGGATATAAAGGTGACGAGTCGAGTCGAGCTGTCTCGATTTTAAATTAGTTATGAGCTGCTGATAGTAGGGGAAAAGAAATTCCTTCATGATTTCACGTGAGATCAGGGAACCGCTTTTATAGCAGCCGTCTTCAGCAATAAAGAGCTCATCTATGGTGGTATATTTCTGATGATTTGTAATTACTGCATCGGTAAGTTTGAACCAGGTCTTCATACAGTCGTGCACAAGTTCCGGGTCATCATACAACATATAGAGCCATCCTTCTGGTCCCATCAGGCTGCGCAGGTACATAATCCCGCCGGCAATCCTTTGGGTTATCATATACCCTTTGCGTGCTGCTTCCTGATTGAGTATGCCGATTTCTTCCAGTTTTTCGTAACGTGCCGGGGTATTTGGGTCAAGTCGCCATTTACACTTTTCTTCCCATGTTTTGTGGTCTTTTACCGGACTATCTAAATATTCCGGCATGAACCCGTTGCGCCTGTTTTTAAAGCAGAGAACTAGACGGCCCGCCTTATCCTGCACTACTTCATGTTCCCCACGATCTTCAATGATTTTTTCTTCGAATGCCGGGGAGAACTCAGCATCAACCCATCCAGCACCCTGAAAACCGACGGAATTACTTATATTGTACCCAAATTCCTTTTCAAAGTCTGCTTCGGGGTCAAGTCCCTGTTCAATCCATTCCTCTTTGCAGTAGTAGCCAAATTCCTTCTGGATGAGCGGCTGATCGGGAATTATCGCGTAATAATCACGCATAGCCTGTGCCTGTGGATCCATTTTTTCCCTTGGAAGCATACCATAAATACCATCATTTTTATTTGTCATAGAATAACTCCTGATATCAATCTACATATATAATAAAGCAATATATCAAGGAAACTATGGTAAAAAAGGATAAACTTATATATAATACGGCAATGCAGAATATTTTCTCAACAACGACAACCCCATTTTCAAATCCGGTTGTCGCATTATCTACCCTATATAATGTACGTGCAGATAGAAGTTATGATGTATCCTGCAATATTGATGATCCGGATACTTTTGTAATATTCAGGACACTATCCGGTACGGGCAGAATAGATCTTGAAGGCTATCCGTCTATTGAGTTAAACGGGGATACTGTTATGATCTCTGCCCGCAGTATAGTCAGACGATATCGCTGTTCTTCTGAAAAATGGGTTTTTTGGTGGTTTAAGTGTAAGCTGCATAGTACTGTTGCCCTACCCTATAATACTGCACTTGATATACCGGGCGCTGCTCATGATGAATATCATACCAATCAATGTTTCGATTTGTTGAAAGATGATTTAAAATCAGCAGCAATTCATGCATCAGCACACCTGGCAGCACTTTTAGCTAAATGGTCCTGGCAATGGCATAGTTCCAAAAGATCGATGAGCCCGCATCAAAACTCAATATCCAGAGTAACAAGAATGATGCATGACATGCTGGACAAACGTTTTACTGTAGAGATGATGGCTGATACTTCACGTTTAAGTGTGCGCCGTTTTAG
>JAGLNY010000098.1 GCA_023139255.1 Spirochaetales bacterium | reverse complement strand
AATGCCCCTTTCAAATTAATAGTGCTCAAAGAGGCATTTGTTTGAGTAGTATCGTTTGCTTGAATTTCTGCGTTAGAAGCCTTAATGATAAAATCAAACAATACATCATTTTTATGTATGTTAAAGGTTGTGTTATTCAAGCTTACAGTCCCTACTACATTAAACGGGAATTTGGGGCTATAAAAATTTGTTCTCATAGTATCTGCTGATATATATGCTTCTGTAAATTGTATGCCGTCAACTTTTGCTTCAAGATTGAGATTGTTCACTATAGTAACTGTATTACGAAAGGATATTTCCAAATCAGTCTTTTGAAAATTAATGTTAAGCACCGTGTTTTGCAGTAATTTTGAATTACTAACCAGATCATTACTTTGTGATTGTTCCTCTATTATTGTTAAAACTCTATTCAGCTCCGAATCATGCAGGACACCTCTCATATTCTGTACGGTAATGGTAATTGGATATGAACCTGCTTTTTTATCAAATAAAAGCTGGAGCAGATTATAATCAATCATCAATTCCTGAATTTCTATAATTTTATTTCGTGAAACAGAACGATCATGAATTATTACATCTGTAAGCTTAATGTGCCTAAGTACAGCTTTATCTGCCAAAGTGAAGGAAATATCAGAATTCAGTAATTCTTCAACTGTATTAATATATCTATTTGCGAAGGACAGAGCTTGATTCTCAAGTAAATTGGTTAGGGGGATTGAGATAACAGCTGATAAAACCAGAAAAAAGGTTACCAGCCCAATATAGAGAATAGAATTGCGTTTTTTCATTATATTTCTATCATTTTAACAATTATATTATAAAAAAGATTACTAATAAACATGTTTTTTTTTAAAAAAATATATTATAAATAATTCAGTATGAATATTTTACAAAACATTTTAAGGAATGTAATAGTTTTTGAGGGACTTGACGGGGCTGGTACCACTACACAAGCAAGTTACCTGTCACAGAATTTCAGAAAAGCAGGACGGAAAATTTTGCTAACCTGTGAACCGACTGATTCTCCTATTGGCAGGCTAATCCGCCAGGTACTACATGGTGATGTACAGACAACTCCGAGATCCCTGGCTCTTTTATTTGCGGCTGACAGGGAAAATCACATATATAATTCAATTGATGGCATTGAGTTAGCAGTAGAAAGAAATGAAATTGTTATTTCTGACCGCTACTTTTTTTCATCCCTCGCTTACCAGTCTATTGATACTCCTTACGATGAAGTTCGTTCAATAAACAGTTTTTTTCCGTTTCCTGAAGTTATAATCTATATTGATACACCACCAGATATCTGTATTGAAAGAATCGAGAACAGAAAAGATCGTGATGATTTTGAGACGCTGGAATTTCAGGAAAAAGTCTATAATGCGTATGAGCAAGCATTCAGAAACTTACCGAAAGGTTCACATTTACTCAGATTCGATGGAACACTTGAAAAAGACATATTGGAAAAGAAGATTTTTTCTACAGTATCTCAAATAATAAGCATTGCATCTCCATAAGAAAAAAACCGGTATTCGTTTTTGACGGCTTCATGATATGCATGCATGATAAAATCATATCCTGCAAAAGCTGATGCAAGAATCAGCAATGTTGATTCAGGTGTATGGAAATTTGTTAACATGTGATCAATTGTTTTAAATGTATAACCAGGTGTAATAAAAAGATTTGTTCTACTCTTTCCAGGAAGAATCTTTCCTGCTAATGAGGAAGCAGCCTCCAGTGTCCTGACAGAAGTTGTTCCAACTGCGAGCAGTTTCCCCCCGGATTTTTTCCTGTTCATTATAGCGGAAGCAGTACCCGGAGAAATTTCATATGTTTCATAATGCATTGTATGATCCTCTACTCTTTCTGTCCGGATAGGAAGAAATGTACCGGCTCCTACATGGAGTGTAACCGGGAATATATCAATACCGGAATTTTTTATCTCATTTAGTAAGTTTTTTGTAAAATGAAGACCGGCAGTAGGGGCAGCAACAGATCCAATTTTTTCTGCATACACTGTTTGATATCTTTTAATATCCTCAGGCAGATCACCTCTCTGAATATAGGGAGGCAGCGGCACATGCCCATATTTAGTAAAAAAAGACTCATCAATAAAAGGAGTTATTTTAAGTTTCTTGTCTTCCCCTTCTCTGCTCTCAATTACTTCCCCTTTAATATTTCCAGGGAATGATACTATTCTTCCTTTTTTTAATCTTTTAGTTTTATTTGAGAGTATAGCCCAGATAGAATCTTCCTCTTCATTCAGAAAAAGAACTTCCAAAGGAATTCCGGAGTCCAAAGTACCATACAATCTGGCTTTTCTTACTTTAGAGTTATTTATGACCATAAAAGTATCACGTGGAAGGTAATCAACAATTCTATTCATTTTGGTATGTATTATTGACTTATTTTCCCTGTTAAGCACCATAAGCCTGCTCATAGAGCGCTTATCAGCCGGTGTTTGTGCTATGAGATGTTCAGGTAATTTAAAAGAGAAGCCTCTGGTTTTCATTGCTGATATCTCCTGTAGAAATTCCCAGTAATTCATAAGCCTTTTGTGTCGCTACTCTTCCACGAGGTGTACGCTTTAAATAACCTCTCTGAATGAGGTATGGTTCATAAAAATCTTCTAAAGACTCGATCGCCTCTCCTATAGAGATAGCTAAAGTTTCTGCCCCAACAGGCCCGCCGCCATAAAAATTTATAATTGCCCTTAGTATGTTCCGATCCTGTTCTTCCAATCCGTGAGAATCAATGCCAAGCCTTTTTAATCCTATTGCTACTATTTCCTCATTTATCACGCCGTCACCCATAACTTCAGCATAATCACGCAATCGTTTTAACAATCTGTTTGCTATTCTTGGGGTGCCGCGGGCAGAACCAGCAAGAAGATCTACAGCAGTATCTACAATTTTGGTTTTTAGTAAAATTGATGATCTTTTGATAATTTCCGCTAATTCATTTTGAGGATAGAAACTAATTCGTGAGGTTATCCCGAATCGCGTATATAGAGGAGAAGCAACCTGTCCAGCCTTGGTTGTAGCACCAATTAGTGTAAACTGCGGTATAGGAATTCTGATCGTTCTTGCTGCCGGTCCCTGACCGATAACCCAGTCAATCTCAAAATCTTCCATAGCAATATAGAGCATTTCTTCCATTACGGGTCGAAGTCTGTGTATTTCATCAATAAAAAAAACACTGTTTTCCTTAATAGTCGTCAGTATACCGGCTAAATCCTTTGGTTTTTCAAGTGCCGGTGCAGAAGTCATTTTAATTTCAGCATGCATTTCATTGGCAATAATGGAAGCAAGAGTTGTTTTACCAAGCCCTGGAGGACCGCTTATAAACATATGATCAAGCGGGTCACCTCTGTCACGAGCTGCCTGAATGAAAACAGAAAGATTCTCTTTCAGGCTTGCCTGTCCGAGAAAATTCTTCATGTATTTTGGTCTTAGTATATTTTCATGCCCTCCATCCTGAGTCTCGTGAAATTCAGTCCCCATTAAAGAATCATAATCTTGATCTTTTTCCTGTTCCATATTACCCCAATTTCATTAGTGCTGCTGTGAAAAGTTTCTTCTCAAACTCTTTTGTACTATCCAGGTTATTGCCTAATTCTGATATGCTGCTGTCAACTGCATTTTTTGCATCCCGTTTATCATAACCCATACCAGACAAGGATTGAACTATATCAGAAATCATATGCCTATGCACAACATTCGCTGAATTAGTGGTTGTTGATGTCTCCTCCAGAGAGGAAAGAGTTAATTTGTCCCTTAGTGCCAGTATCATTTTTTGTGCAGTTTTTATTCCAAGCCCGGGTATAGTAGTGAGAACAGAGACGTTACCTGAATCGAGTGCTGATATAAAGTTTTCTACAGTGATTCCAGAAAGAATTTTTATAGCCTGTTTTGGTCCAATGCCCTGCACTTTGATTATCTCAAGAAATAAATTCCGTTCATCAACGTTTCTGAAACCATACAGCATCATGGAATCTTCACGATGCAGCAGATATGTCATAATCCTGCAATCTTCTTTTTCTGTTTCTGCAAGTTTACTATAGTGATGGGATGTAAGTGCAGAGACATGTACTTCAATATCAAACATACCGGTATGTAAAATAACCTGCTGTTCCTTGATATCTATTATTTTTCCATATACCGCATCAATCATGTTACTTAATCCTTTGATTTGAAATACTGTGATTATAATAGCATATTCCAGCAGCAAGTGCATCTGCTGCATGATCCGGTCTAGGAATTTCCTTTAACGAAAGAAGAAGTCTGACCATTTCCTGTATTTGGTGTTTTTCAGCTCTACCAATGCCTGTTAATGCTGTTTTTATTTGTAAAGGAGTAAAAGTCCTGAACTTAAGATTGTGATTCATTGCAGCTACTCCTATTGCACCGATTACTTTTGCAATAGGTATAGCACTGCTGATATTCTTGAAAAAATAGATATCTTCAATACTGATATCTGAAGGATCATACTTTTTAATCAAATCCTCAATTATTTTAACAATAGAAAAAATTCGCACCTCAAGCGGCTTGGCTTTATCTGTTTTGATCACGCCGTAAGACAGCAATTTAAACTTTTGACCTTCCGCAGCAACAATACCCCAGCCAGTCTGAGCTAAACCTGGATCAATACCCAGTATTACCATATCAGATTAATCTTCCGGGACATAATCATCTGCAATTTCAAGGTTTGTTGAAACACTCTGAATATCATCTAAATCTTCAAGTCTTTCAATTAAACGAAGGATTTTATGTGTTTGTTCGGTATCAAGTGCTATTGTAGTATCAGCAATTTTAGTAACTTCAGCTGATATCTGCTCAAACCCAGCATTTTGCAATGATTCCAGTACAGTAGCAAAATCATCAGGTAATGTCAGCACCTCAAAGACATCACCATGGGAGGCTACATCTTCTGCTCCTGCCTCCAATGCTGCTTCAAAAATTTCATCTTCTGAATACTTTTCAGCAGAAAAAACTATAATTCCCTTCCTGTTAAAAAGATACCCGACACACCCTGATTCACCAAGATTGCCGCCGGACTTAGTTAAAACACTTCTCACATCAGCAGCAGTCCTGTTTTTATTATCAGTCAAGGCATCTATCATTAAAGCTACTCCACCATGACCATAAGCTTCGTATACTAATTCAACATAATCAGTACCTTCCAAACCGCCGATTCCCTTTTTTATTGCCCGGTCAATATTATCCTTCGGCATATTCTCAGACCTGGCTTTTAAAACTGCGGTTCTCAGTCTGGGATTACCTTCCACATCGCCCCCGCCAAGCTTTGCCGCAACGGTGATCTCTCGAATGATTTTAGTAAAAATCTTTCCTCTTTTAGCGTCTGCTGCGCCTTTTTTGTGCTTTATAGATGCCCATTTGCTATGTCCGGACATGTTTTCTCCTTATATATTATTTGTATTTTTCCTAAGTCCAAATTATCACAGCTCAAAAACAGCTGTCAAGTCTATGCGGGAATGATCATGTAAGATCATATAATCATTTTGTTTCGAAAGATTCTGTTCCAGTTCTATAAACATGTCTACGAGTACAGTATTCATACTCATCATACCCTCCGGAGTAAATTTCAAATAACTATTTTCTATTTTCATATTTCCTTGCTGCAGAGAATGTTTTAAGGTTGCAGGCATGATATCAGTAAGTGATTCTCCGAATATTCTCCTGAAATGATCGAGATTTATTCCTGAAAAAAGACGTAATCCCATAATCAGTTTCTCTTTCATATAATCCAAATTAGTTAAAGTTTCAATAGTATAACCTTCTGAAAACGGGGGAATGGGCATGTTTCGATACGTTTCTATATTCGGTTCACACTCAATCCTGGCAACTTTATTTGCGTTAAAAAGAGTAGAAGCCGCTCCCGGGCCAATCCCAAGATAGGGTTTCATTTCCCAGTACTGAAGGTTGTGCATGCAGAAAAATGTCTCTACATTATTGTCTGTAAGACGGGCGAAATTAGAGATTTCATATTGATGATACCCAAATTCCTTCATGTAATGCCAAACCTTCTGAAGCAATTGCTCATTATCTTCCCGTAAATCCTGTAATTTATCGAAATATTTTTTGAAAAGAGGTGTACCAGGCTCGTAGGTTAAATCATAAATT
>JAGLNY010000097.1 GCA_023139255.1 Spirochaetales bacterium | reverse complement strand
AGAGACATAGCCTGCCTGATGGTGTTGCGGTTAAGCTGGAAAATCCCGGCCAGTTCCCCTTCGGAAGGAAGTTTGGACCCGACTTTGTATTTTTCTGTTTTGATCTCTTTCTCCAGATATTCTGATACCTGAACATAAAGAGGAATTGGACTGGTTTTATTAATAATATTCTGCATAATTATCTACCTATCTACTTGTCTACCTATGTAGATACTAAATTTCCCAAACTATGTCAAGTAAAAAAATTAAAAATCCCGACAAACTGACCATCTAATATAATATCAATGTTTCTTCCATCCCAGGTTTTTCCTCTTACATCAACATCCGGGGAACCAATCATGAAATCTGTATGAAGATTGGAAACATTAATTCCATTTGCTTTCAATTCATCATCACTCATCTTTTCGCCGTCTTCATAACAACCCGGATAAGCGCTTCCAAGAGCTATGTGGCAGGAAGCATTTTCATCAAACAGAATATTGTAAAAGGTTTTGCCAGACTTAAAAAGAGGAGAGTTGCTGTCTACCAGAGCCAGTTCTCCGAGATAAGCTGCAGCAGGGTTAATTGCCAGATACTGATCAAGAACATCTTTTCCCGATTCGGCTCCATAATTTACAAGTTTTCCTTCCTTGAATTCCAACCAAGCTCCTTCTATCATCTTGCCAATAGCTGGAACTAAAACAGGTCTTGTTATTCTAACCCGTCCTTCTGTTTCTCTAAAATCCGGAGCTGTAAACACTTCTTCTGTTGGAATATTAGGAGAAAACTCTATACCATTGGCCGATACTAAACTGCCTCCCTCCCATACTGCCTTTTGACTAAGACCAATTTTAAGATCTGTTCCCGGACCCTTGAAATAGACCTCTTTTATCTTATGATTATTAAGAACAGAGGTCCTTCTTTTTAGAGTTGCTCCGCTTTTTACCCATGCAGCTGATGGATCTTTCTCATCCAGATGAAGGATAGGGATTAGAACTTCCCATAATTTGTCTATTGCATCTGCCGAAGGGGGCATATTCATTATTTTACCTGCAAGTATCTCTGTAGGAGCAAATACAATGGTCCACTGAATGATTCCGTTCTGCATAGCTTTTCTGAAGGGTTTTCTTGCTTCAGCACCTGCCTTTGCTGCCTTTGTATTCCGCCCGGGATTAAGATTGCTTAGTATATCAGGATCTTCTGTGCCCACCACCACAATCATGGCCCAGTCATCTTTAACCATCAGACGCTGGGTTTCGGTTCTGAATGCCGGTACATATTCCAGATATTTCTCGTCTGAGTTTTCTATACGTGCTTTATACAGCAGAGAGTTTTCTATCTCATTTGAATCGACCCGCACATACCTGGCTCCTCTCTTGTACGCTTCTGCTGCAATAATTGTCGCCAGATTCCAGTGAACAGGTTCGGTACGTATCAGAAGATTCTGTCCTTTCTGAAGATTCACACTGGAAAGGATAACGTTTGCGTATTTTTCTAAAAATTTCATTGTATTCTCCATTTTCTGATTAGCAATTAATACTAAACTTATTTTGATGTTTGTTAAGTATATCAAAAATTTGTTTAATTTCATAAATTTTCACTTTAATTATTATATTCATAATATATACTGAAATAAATGGAGGATGCCGATGAAAGCACTTGCAAAGACAAAAAAAGAACCGGGAATCTGGATGATAGATGCTCCGGAGCCTGAGTATGGACCTAATGATCTGCTTATAAAGATAAAGATCACTGCTATCTGTGGTACGGATGTTCATATATATAACTGGGATACCTGGTCCCAGGCAACTATTCCTGTTCCGATGATCACCGGTCATGAGTTTGTCGGCACAGTTGTGGGCATAGGTGATGAAGTAGATGGTTTCACTGTAGGAGACAGGGTTTCCGGTGAAGGACATCTTACATGTGGTCATTGCAGGAATTGCAGGGCAGGTAAACGTCACCTTTGTAGAAATACTAAAGGGATTGGTGTAAATGTTCAGGGTTGTTTTGCCGAGTTTCTTGTTATCCCTGCCGGTAACGCCTTTAAGCTGGATGATTTTATAAGCGACGAAGTAGCAGCAATTTTCGACCCCTTTGGTAATGCTGTTCATACAGCTCTCTCTTTCAATGCTGTCGGAGAAGATGTCCTTATAACCGGTGCGGGTCCTATTGGGATAATGGCAGCTGCAGTAGCAAAACATGCAGGAGCGAGGTATGTAATAATTACAGATGTAAATGATTACCGCCTAAATCTTGCAAAGCAGATGGGGGCGACCAGGGCAGTCAATATAAAGAATGACAGTCTGGAAATAATAATGAGCGAGCTTCATATGCTCGAGGGATTTGATATTGGTATGGAAATGTCAGGTAGTCCTGCTGCTCAAAACCAGCTTTTTCATTATATGAATTATGGTGGTCGAGTCGCAATGCTTGGTATTCCTTCAGAGGAAAGTCAGGTAAACTGGAACGATATCATCTTCAAGGGTCTGCTCCTTAAAGGAATTTATGGACGTGAGATGTTTGAGACATGGTATAAGATGGCATCCATGATACGATCGGGTCTGGATATATCAAGGATAATTACCCATCGGCTGCCGATTGATGAATTTGAAAAAGGTTTCGAAATAATGGCTTCCGGTCAGTCCGGAAAAGTCCTTCTTTACTGGGAGTAAAATTGTTTTCCAGGCGTTACCCTGCCATACGGGCACCCATAAGGAGTGCCCGTATGGTACAGCAGCCTTCATCTCGTTCGTCACATCCAAATACGCATCTCTTTGATAACTGGCAAAACATCTTCCCATCTGTCGAAAGTGGAAAATAGCTTGCTTCTACGCCGCCTCGCCCTGCCTGGATAAAAATTTAGCTTACGCACTCTTGCCGAAAGGACACCGTATTTGATGGAAATTTATAGTGCCGAATATTCATCTAACCAGCGGTACAAAAGTAAATCCATAATGTTCTTCGATATCCATTTCCTCCAGAGATTTCTTTGTGATTTTCAGGATATAATTTTCCACAGGAATCACCATAACGCCCCCGGTTTTCAGCTGCAGGACCAGCTCTTCAGGCAGCTCATCTGAGGCAGCGGAAACCAGTATCCGATCATATACCTTACACGGAGTCCCCAGCTCAGCAGCAGCTGTAGTTATATGCGCATGCGGAAAAGAGTATTTAGCCAGGTTTGAGGCACCAAATTCTGCCAGCACAGCAATTCGCTCCAACCCATGAACTGAGCCGGTAGGGCCTGTCAGATTTGCCAGTAATGCCGTTGTCCACCCGGATCCGGAACCAATATCCAGAATTGAGTCCCCTGGCTGGACATCCAGGAGATCCAGCATAAAAGCAACGGTATAGGGCTGGCTGATTGTCTGCCCCCACCCTAACGGCAACGGGTGGTTTTCATACGTACTATCGCTGTATGATTTGTGCACAAAATCTGCACGGTCTACTTCTAAAAATGCTTTCCTCACCTGCGGGTTACCCAGGACTCCCTGAAGTTTTAATATAGTAAGAAGATCTCGCAGCGTACTCATCCTGGCTCCTTATACAAACATATTGCACAATCAAGACCCATGCATCATATTCCGGGTTGTTCTCCTTAAAGGAGTTTGAATTTATTATAACCTGTTTCCTGCAAGAACGATATTAGATAAATATATATTTGATACTGTAAGTTCCCGGCAGCCTACAATTCCCCGGGTTCCCACTTCCGGATTTCAACAATATTCCCCTGCCCCACTTTCCAATATCACATAATCCCATTATATTAAGTTTATTTTAACAATCACAAAAAATTGCTGATGTATACCAAAGAAGAGGATTCTTATGAATAAAAGTTTAACAACAAATCTTATCGCTATCCTGGTTATCGTTGCCGGGTACACTTTACCCTGGTATGGAGAATATATCCGGATGGTAGGATTTTTTGCATTATCAGGTGCAGTAACAAACTGGCTTGCAGTACACATGCTATTTGAGAAGGTCCCGCTTCTCTATGGCTCCGGTGTAGTTCCCAACCATTTTGAGGACTTCAAAAGAGGTATTCGCCGGATTATTATTAACCAATTTTTTACCGCGGAAAATATTAAGAAGTTTCTTGGTGAGACCTTAAATCCTGAACCCGCAGCCATAGATCTTCAGCCGGCATTGGATAAAATTGAATTTGACAAGGCATTTGAATCCCTTACCATAGTAATTCTTGAATCTTCACTCGGCGGGATGCTGAATATGTTCGGCGGTGCAGCAATTCTGCAAAACTTCAAAGAACCATTTGAGGAGAAAATGCGGCAATTTGTCCAGGAGCAGGCTGAACGGGAAGAATTCAGGCAGGCACTTACCCAACTTATTGCCGGACAAGGTAATCTTGAGGATACTGTCAAAGAGAAAGTTGAGCTTATCGTTGAAGCCCGGCTAAATGAGCTCACACCCCAGCTAGTGAAAATAATTGTACAGGATATGATAGCAAAGCATCTGGGCTGGCTGGTTATATGGGGAGGGGTTTTCGGCGGGGTTATCGGCCTGATAATGGGAATTCTCAGGATAAGCTAATGGCTGGTAAAAAGTACTATTGAATTAATGGGTAATATGTATTACACTTATTAATGTGCTACACTTGTTACACAGTTGGGGTTTTATTATGTCTAATATTACTATTTCTCTGGATGATGACATCCTAAAAAAGGCGAAAAAAATTGCAATTGATAAAGATACCAGTTTCAGTGGTCTCATTAGGGAATATATCAAAGGGCTGGTAGATCAGGAAGAGAGAGGCCGCCTTTTAATGATTGAGGAACTTGACAGTCTGTTTGCCCATAGCAATGCCAGGATTGGTCGTAAAACATGGACCCGGGATGAATTACATGAACGATAAATATTTTTTTGATACAAATATCCTGGTTTATGCTAATGATTCAAGTGAAAAAGAAAAACAAAAAATTGCCAGGGCTTTAGTAAAAGATTCATTACATAAACAAAATGGGGTTATATCAGTACAAGTGCTCAGTGAATTCTGGGTAACCGTTACACGGAAAATTAAGAACCCGCTTCCTATTGCAATCGCTGAAAAAGAGACCGAACTATTTCAACTCATGGAAATTGTCAACCTGGATTATCTACTCTTTAAAGAAGCCCTTCGATTTCAAAGATTGACGCATGTTTCTTACTGGGATTCCTTAATACTTGCAGCATCATATTCTTCGGGTTGTAAGAAAATCTACACTGAAGACTTAAACCATGGACAAACAATTAGCAATATGGAGCTTTGTAATCCATTTCTTTAGCATTTTAACTATGCTATTGCTATAGTGCCGGTAAAGAGAAGTTTATTGCTGCTGTGTCCCCGGAGGAAATTGATGAAAACACTGGTATTATTCGGTTCAGCCCGTAAGCATGGTGAAACCAGTGCTATGCTTGACCTGTTTCTGGAAGCTATGGGCAGTAAAGCAGGGGATGTGGAAATTATCGACTGCTATACTACAGATGTAAACCCCTGTACGGACTGCCGTTACTGCTGGGAGCATAGAGCATGTTCTATCCAGGACACTATGCAGGAAATCTACCGGAAAATTGATGCCGCTGATAACATAGTTATTGCAGCCCCAGTATACTTTTACTCAATCCCGGGAAAAATGAAAATCCTTATTGACCGCCTGCAGATCTACTGGGCAGGTACTCTTCGGGGGGATAAGCCAAAAATAAACATCAAAAAAGGAGCCGGACTTCTTACCGGTGGAGCACCCTCCTTCCCCAATCAATTCATTGGTGCAGAATTAGTCCTTAAAGGAGTATTTACTGCTCTATCGGCAGAAAACCTCGGAATTATCACGTTTCCTGATACAGATAAAAAAAGAGTTAATGAAAATGAAGCCTTAAAAGAATCAATTAAAACACTTGTAAGCTGTTTCCCCAGTCTACCCTCAGCCGTTTGAGGCTTTCCCGTACTGAATCATCACTTTTTTGCTGCAGCCCGCGTCATACGGTCGTTTACCGCAACCCCGATCCCTTCATCAGGGAACCGTTCAGCCACGATCAACCTGAAATTCATGTTGTCGACAAGACGGAGAGTCTGGTACAGCATAGCTGCTGAACTTCTTAAGTCGCCGTTCGGACTGAGCACAAAAACACTCCCGGCATAAGGTATAGCAGACGGTTTCCTTAAAATTACAGCAACCTGCAGTTCCTCAACATATTCTTCGGGATCATCAGTAAGAATCATGGGGGTATTCGGTGCATAGTGTGAGGGAAGAAGTCCCGGGCTGGCCAGATGAATTTCCGGTAAATCGTTCCTGTCTGATACGGGTCCAATCTCTTTCTCAATTTCTTCCCTGGTAATCCCGCCGGGCCGTAATATCACCGGCGTATCCCCTGCAAGGGATAACACGGTAGATTCCACACCTACACGACATGCCCCGCCATCAATTAAAACCTCATACCGTCCCCCCAGCTGTTCAATAACATGCTTTGCTGTTGTTGGGCTCGTTTTCCCAAAGACATTGGCACTGGGGGCTGCAATCGGTGTCCCCGCTTTCCTGAGAAGCTCAAGCGCCAGCGGGTTTGCCGGCATGCGGACTGCGACGGTTGGTCCCCCGGCAGTCACAATGTCCGGTACAGCTGTAGATTTTGGTAAAACCAGGGTTAACGGACCGGGCCAGAATTTATCCATCAACTGTTTTGCAGCTTCAGGTATATCAAGAGTCAACTGTTCCACCTGTTCAGGGCTATGTACATGAACAATCAACGGATCCTGGAAAGGCCGCTGTTTCGCGGTAAATATTTTTGCGGCAGCCTCCTGATTTAGGGCATCCGCACCTAACCCGTAGACTGTCTCTGTAGGAAATACGACAAGCTGACCGTCCTGTATTGCTTTTGCACCCTCACTTATCGCAAGGTGAAGTATTTTTTCGGGATCCGGGTGCTGTAGTATCCATTCTGAGGCACCCAAAAGTGTATGGAATATCGGTGTATCCATCGGCACTTCATCAACATGATGCAAACCGTGACCTGTAAGGAGAAACAACCCGAAAACTCCTTCGGATTCCCCTGTCAGCACATCATGCGGGTGATCACCGATCACAAATGATTTTTCCAGATCGAGGTTGTATTTTCGAGCCGCCTCAAGCACAAAGAACGGTTTGGGTTTAATACAACTACAATTTTCCGACCGGTCATGCGGACAGACATACCATTCCAGGATCTCAATCCCTTCAATTGACAGTCTGGTATTAAGAGCTGAATTTACCAATCCTATCTGCTCATCTGTTATATGTTCCCTGGATGCGGCCCCCTGGTTTGTTATTACAAAGAGCTGATACGTTTCCTGCAGTTTGGATAACGCCTCAATAGTATCCGGGAATAGTATGATTTGATCCGGCGAACTGAGTATCCCGGCATCCTCAATCAGTGTACCATCCCTATCCAGAAATACTGCCGGCTTTTTTGCGGTTTTTATCGATGTCCCTGTATTTTTCATACATCTCTCTTTGTATCAGAAGCCTGTCCTATTTCCGGCAGGACGGAATCCCGGCTTATACGTTTTCATCATGCATATCCGAATCCATCATATCAATTTACAGTACTTTTTTCAACTTGCCGCTGCATACCGGACAGAGCAAACCGGTTATATCATGCAGGACACAGTCATAATGAAAATTCTTACCGCATTTTTTGCAGCAATACATACTGCCTTCAAGAAGATCATCACATTTATCACAGAATTTGGCCTTCTGAGCTATTTCGCTGGAAGGCAGCCTGTTCTCCTGACGATTTTTGTGTACACTCTTCATTTTCCGAATTAATTTATTCATATATCACACACCTACGATAATCTTTTGGTTATTTGAGATATTACACTGTACTATAATAAGAAAAATTGGGATATCAACCTTGAGTATGAGTTGTTTTAGACAGATTAATTCGGCTTTTCTCTATAACTTCGTCCTGCTAATACCTTTTTCCTTATTTTCCGGATCAAAGAATACAAACCATTCATTACCAGGAAAGCGATAATGATGTAGACATACCAGGGGAGATTATGTCCCCAGAAAAGTATGTAAACATAAGGAACTACAGCAAGAATGAGAAAGGAAGTTCCCCAAAATACAAATTTTTTTTTGTTCCGGGAACTCAGGGCACGGATAAGCCGATAAATGGAATAATAAAACGGAAAAATCAGAACAACAGACATGATAAGAAAGACCTTCGGATCTATCCCATACATATCATTGATATACCCGGCTTTATCGATAATAAAAGCGTATATTTTCTCTAACATTGCTGAATTATATACTGTTACCATACGGTAAGTCCATTATCATGTAATAAGAAATTTGATATGGAGACTATCCGTACAATCGCTTCGTCCTGCCGCCATTCTAATATTTTAATATCAATATGAAATATTATCATTATTTTAATGAAATCTTTCAACTCTTATCTATAGTATTTTTCTACTTTTTCATTTATTATGGAATAATAGAGAAAAGCTTGAGAGCATCGGGAGAGCCCATGGTGAATACGTTAGAAGATAACATCTTTAATGATCTGGTCTATATCTATAATACAGCTACAGCCGAAAATCTTATCCACGAAATAATTATACGTATTCAACATTTAAAAGAATCAATTCACCGCAGCCATCGCCAGGATTATATTGATGAAAAAGATTCAATCTTGATTACCTATGGTGATATCTGCCAGTCACCGGGAAAAACGCCGCTTTCCAGCCTGGCAGCATTTCTCAATCAATTTGTGGGGGATGAAATAAGCACAATACATATATTACCGTTTTACCCCTACTCTTCGGACGATGGATTTTCTGTAATCGATTATCTCCAGGTGAACCCGGAACTGGGAACCTGGGAAGACATTAAGTCAATAGGGACCCATTACAGGTTAATGTTTGATCTTGTGGCGAATCATGTTTCACGGAAAAGCATATGGTTTAAGGAGTATCTTCAGGGAGTACCGGAAAAATCGGGCTATTTCATCGAGATGACCGATATACCAGATCTTGCCAAGGTATTCCGGCCACGTGCTTTGCCGCTTCTTACTCCAGTGGGAACCGGAGACAATCCCAGAAAGGTCTGGACAACCTTCAGCGAAGACCAGATAGACCTGAATTACGCAAATCCCGCCGTACTTCTTGAAATCCTTGATGTCCTCAGCAGATATGTACTTGAAGGGGCAGAATTTATCCGGCTTGATGCTATTGCGTTCATCTGGAAGGAGATTGGCACATCCTGCATCCATCACCCCAAAACACATAGAATCATACAGTTAATGAGAAAATTCCTGGAAGCTGCCGGGGCAAATGTTACTATTATCACCGAAACCAATGTCCCTCATAAAGATAATATTTCATATTTCGGTAATGGATATAATGAAGCAGCCATGGTCTATAATTTCCCTCTTCCCCCTTTAACCCTACATGCTTTTATGTCCGAAGACGCAACAATTCTCACCACATGGGCCTCAAGTCTTGAATTCCCCTCTGATAAAGTAACCTATTTCAATTTTCTTGCATCCCACGACGGGATTGGGGTCAATCCCGTTAAAGGAATTCTGTCACATGCTGATATAGATTGGATAGCGAATAGAATTCAGGCTCTCGGTGGATATGTTTCAAAAAAGAATAACCCTGACGGTACAACAAGCCCGTATGAACTCAACTGCAACTTCCTCAGCGCATTGGCATCAGGACCTGACGAGAAAATATCGATTGAGCTGGAGGCGGCAAGATTTATAGCCTCACAATCTATCATGCTCGCGTTACGAGGTGTTCCGGGAATCTATTTTCATAGTCTTGTCGGGTCAAAAAACTGGGTCGAAGGGCCCAGGATTACCGGTATGGCACGTAGTATCAATAGGGAAAAACTCCCATTAGACTATCTGGTTACTGTCCTTACAGATAAAAAATCACTTCAGTACAATATTTTCAACAAATACCGGCACATGCTTTCAGTAAGAACAAAAAATAAAGCTTTTTGCCCGTCGTCCGAACAGGAAATACTTTTCCTGCATGATTCAGTATTCGCCGTTCTCCGTACCAGCGGTAACAGATCAACAGCCGTATTCTGCTTAACTAATGTATCAAGCAAATATGTATCTGTGAAAATACTACCTGAGAATGATGAAATTGAGACCTTAACCGACTTGCTTTCAGGAAAAATATTCAAGGTAAAAAACAGGGACCCTCTCTCTATTGACCTGGATCCCTATGAAATTCTCTGGTTGAAAGAATCTTCGAAGTAAAAATTACTTTTTACTCTTTAACACCCCCGCTCGCCAAATTACCGGCCAGGTATTTCTGGACAAACATGAATAGTATCACAACGGGAATAGCTGTAAGCATAGATGCTGCCATTATCCTGTCCCAGATTGCATTTTTCGAGACAAACAGTGCTTTCAGCCCAAGCGGTAAGGTAAAAAGGTTTTCATACGATTTCAGGAAAACGGAAGCATAGAGATATTCATTCCATGCGATCATAAAAGAATATACAAAAACTGTCGCTAGCGCTGCCAGGGACAGCGGGATAATTATCTTCCAGATAGTTTGCATCTGCGAACACCCTTCTACATAGGCAGCTTCTTCTATTGAGTACGGGATGCTCCTGAAAAAATTCCCAAGCATGTAGAGCGAGACAGGAAGTGTCTGTACTACATAAATTATCACAAGAGCCACTACAGTACCTTCTTCGGTACTTCCCAGCCCCAGGGCAACTGAAATCTTATAGAGCGGGATCAACAAAAGGATCCCTCCGAACATATACACAAATAAAATACCCCGCCGTATGAACGAACTTCCCCGAAATTTCAACCGGCTGATTGAGTAAGCACCAAATACTGAAAGAATCAACGAGACCGCTGCCGCGCTGAGGGAAAAAAGAATTGAATTCAGAAAATACTTACCAAAGGGAAACACGTCCCCGGTGTCAAGATAATTCGCAATAATAGCATCTCTCTGCTTCTCTGTGAGATCGGGAGTCTCGTCCAGAAGATTCTGGATTGATTCAGGTAAATCGACTTTCTTTTCACCCAATCCCAACAGGTCCCGATATGCTTCAATGTTTATCTTTGCCGGCATAAGCGACGGGTTGCCCCAATCCCATGAATATTTCAGCGAGGTGGAGAGCATTTGAATAAACGGGAACAGGGAGAAAAGAACAATAAACATAATAAGCAGAAAAAAACCGAATTTCTTACAAAATTTTACTAGTATTACCATTTGAGCACCTTTTTCACATATACCATAATAAGTCCTATCAACAGCACAAACTGAATTACAGCTAAAGCTGACCCCTGACCTAAGTCCATTACCCCTGTAAATGCTTTGAAGTAGGTATAGATAGGCAAGGTTTTCACATTTTCGGTTAGAAGATAAACTTCCTCAAACTTATTAAAATTCCAAACAAACCTGAGAAGAATTAATGTACCCAAAACAAAATAGAGTTCCGGGAGCGTGATATGCAGAAATTTTTTCCAACTGCTGCAACCATCAATCTCTGCAGCTTCATACAAGTTGTTATCTATTGTTTGAAGCCGCGCAATAATCATAAGGTAGGTAAAGGGAAAGCTTTTCCAAATACTGAAAACTATTGCGACCCATATAGCATATTCAGGAGTCCCTATCAGATTGAATCGCTGATCGTACAGTCCAAGCATTTCAACCACAACATGAATGAAAATACCATTAACCGGGTCAAAAAAGAATTGCCATGCATAGACTACTGCGATAACCGGGGCAACATACGGAAGAATAATAATACTTCTTACTATCGCTCTTAAAGGGAACTTTTTATTCATTGTCAAAGCTACAACAAGTCCAAACAGCGTAGTTCCAAATGTACTGAAAACAACATAAAGAAAAGTTGTGAGCACTGACTGCCAAAAGGTAGCATCAGCAATAATATTTATATAGTTTTTTGCGCCGATGAAAGTATTATTCCCAACGAGATTTACTTTAAACAAACTGAGATACATATTATAGGCAACCGGATAGATAATAAGAAGCCCAATCACAATAACAGAAGGGAGAACAAGCTGCACCCCTAACCGGGCTTTTTTTTGTTCCAATGACAGACTTCGTCTCAATGACAGACTTTGTTCCATGTACAATACCTCATAGCATAAAGGGAAGACAGCGGCTCAAGAAGAACCGCTGTCGTTAAGTTTCCTTACAAAATATTTAGTCAATAAGCTTTTTCATCTCACTTTCAGCCCAATCCATTGCAGCATCTACATCCATTCCTTCCTGGGTTACCTTATAAAGCATCTGGGGAATGATCTGTTTTGTTGTAATAGTACTTGCAGCAGTTATCCTGTTTCCATCCACAATACTGAAGGTAACAATATCATTCATACCACTATTGATTTCGGCCATTTTTTCTGCCCCGTAGTGTTTGAATATTCCTTGCGGGTCATTCTGGAAACGTTCATTGGAAGCTATTCCCTTCAAAACAGGGTTCATTCCACCGGGAGCCATATGCAGGAATGTTATATAAGCATTGGGTGTATAGAGATACCGGGCAAAATCAACGGCGGCATCAGCAGCAGCAGAATCAGGCTGGTTAATTACCCCAAGGGTTACTACAACACCAAATCCGGCTGTGTCTGTATTTGTGATAAGTGGAACCATCTGTGTGTGTGTTACAAGGTCAGGGTCAAAATCAGAACCTGCAAGCTCCGCAAAGTTTTCTCCTGTCAGTGAACCGGCTGCCTTTTCCTGCAGGGAAAGGTCATCCATGATGTAGGTGGAGTAAAAGAACATTGCCATTTTCCCCTGAAGATAATAATCACGTGCGCGCCAGGTTTGGGGACCGGGAGGATTATATTGTGCCAGCCTAGCATAATACTCTACTGCTTCCTTCATTTCAGGAGAATTAAAAATCAGGTTTCCGTCTTTATCAAAAAGCTGGGCACCATTAGAAAGCGCAAATTGGGTAAAACATTGTTCAGTAAAGCCTTCAGCTTTGGTTCCCACAAGAATACCATATTGATTCTCGCTTGGGTTATAGAAGTATTCAGCTGCTTTTTCAATATTCTCCCAGGTTGTCGGCGGTTCAAGACCAGCTTCTTCAAACCAGTCTGCCCGATACCAGATACCTTGAATCCAGCCGTGAAACGGTACGGCATAATTGTCGCCGCTTTCACTTGCTACAAGCCGCAATGCCCCGGAATAAAATTCATCCTCACCTATTTTGTCAATCAGTTCACCGTTTCTGACAACATCCATTAGTCCATCAGAGCCAAAAGCAACTGCATTCTCAGCACCTATTTCGATAAGGGCCGGCAGGTTTCCGGCAGCTGAGGCTGTCTGGAGCTGTGTGGCCATTTCGTTCTCGTCAACCGGTACAAGATTAATTTTAACATCAGGATTCAAGATCTCATATGTATCAACCAATACCTGAATTGTTGCCATTCTGTCTGATTGCGTCTCAGTAGTCCAAAACTCAAAGGATACCGGACCCGTTTCCGCCTCTCCCTGAGCTACTAAAGCAAAAGGTGCGACAAGACAAACAATCACAATCATCATGATTACTTTTCGTGTGTTTTTCATAAAGAACCTCCATTATTATATATATTCCTCTTATGAGGAAATTTAACCAACGTTATTTTGTCGATGACCTGACAACAACACGGGGAGTTATGCAAATCTCATCAATCTGGTCATGCAGCTCTTCCCCTTTCAGTCTGGCAAGCAGATAATCAACAGCCATTTGAGATTTCTTTGCTATGAATTGGTCAAGGGTAGTAAGACCAATAGCCCCAGCAATTTCCAGATCATCGAACCCCATGATACCGACATCTTCAGGAATCCGTATCCCGTTTTCCCTGAAGTACCGAAAACCCCCAGCCGCCATATAATCACATCCATAAAATAAAACCTGCGGGGGATTTTCCTCCGCGAAAATCTGTTTAGTGGCCCTGTACCCGCCGTCCATTGAAAGTTCCTCAGAATACTGCCGGGATTCCGGTAAAGAGAGCCCCGTCTTCCTAAGCTCTGACGCAAACCCTTCAAGCCGGTCGTGAATATGTTCATCACGAGGTTCCCAGCTTACAAAACCCATATCGGTATAGCCGCGGCTGATAAGAAATCGTGCCGCATCCTGACCACCGCGAAAATTGTTATTACTTATAGATTTCTCATGCTCACATCTAGCCTGGAGTAATACAATCGGTATGCCCATTTTTCGGAAAAACGTGACACCATCATTATCCAGAACCGCGGAACTAATAATAAGTCCGTCAATTTTACTCAAATAATCAAGGTGCTGTCTGAAATAGTGGTATACATTCTGCCTGGATCCCATATTAAACAGGAGCATCTGATAAGGAGTCTCAACAAGCTTGCTCCCAATCTCCCCCACAAGGGTTGAGGTAAACAGTGAATGCACATCAGAAAATGTAAACCCAATAATCTGTTTCCTCTTGGTACTGCGTAGAGAGATGTCCATCTGGTTCTCATGGATAACCTCAAGTATTTTCGAAAGTGTATCCGGTTTCACGAGTTCAGGATGGTTTATTACACGTGACACTGTGCTTGCACTGACACCGGCAATACGGGAAATTTCCTGAAGGGTACTCTTCTTATCCATGGTGTTACTGTATCATCTGTGTGAAATTCTGTCAATGTTTTTATGAAA
>JAGLNY010000096.1 GCA_023139255.1 Spirochaetales bacterium | reverse complement strand
GAAGGGATGAGCAGCAGCTTGCAATAATAGATCCTGTAAAAATATCCCAAGCCGCGGATTTGGCGGTAAAATATTTCAGGGATAAAAATTTTAGGGACCGGGCAGTAGAACAAAATCTGAAAATAGCGAGAACACACTATTCCATGGAATCCCTGCAAAAACACCTTCACGAATATACAAAATATTGGCAGTCGGAGGATCGGTAGCAATCACACACAATCGCAGCAGTACGTACTAAAACCCATCAATTACATATACACGATTCCATAAGTTGATGGGTTCTTTTATGCCGGAATGGCGGGATGCAGAGAAAATACTAAAAGAGTTTGGTCCCTGATCACTCTCTGCTCTGCAATACTATTTCTCAATCTTCACAAACCGAAAGGCTTCAAGGGCGAAAACCTTCTCCTCATCAGTTGGGATAACCCAGGCCTTTAGCCCCGGTATCGTACTGCTGTCTGCAAAGACGACCTCTTCGTTCCGGGTATCAATTGTGCTCTCATCAATAACCCAGTTAAACAGCTTCATAAAGCCGAGTACTTTACGGCGAAAATATCCTTCGTTCTCACCGACCCCGCCAGTAAATACTATTCCACCAGGGCTATCCATTGTTCCCAGAAACCCGGAAAAATACTTTGCGGTTCTATATGCGGCGACATCAATTGCCAGCTCAGCTTCCTTATCCCCATTCAAAGCTGCTTCACGGATAATATGCATCTCCTTAATACCCTTATTATACAGACCTAAGAGTCCGGATTCCTTGTTAAGTATCCGGATAATTCCTGCAATATCGGTATTCAGGTTTTTCGCCATCAGCTCCAGTACCCCAGGATCAATATCACCACTGCGCGTACCCATAACCAACCCTTCAAGCGGGGTTGTACCCATTGTGGTATCAGCTCCTTTACCGCCAACCACTTTTGCCATTGAGCACCCGTTTCCCATGTGAGCAATAACAATATTTGTCTCTTCATCTTTTAGTTCATTCAGTTCGGCAAATCGATGGGTAATATAAGCATAGGATGCTCCATGAAACCCATACCGCTGGATCCCATACTTCTCTATCCACTCTTTTGGTACAGCGTAGAGTTTAACATAATCAGGCATTTCTGCATGAAACTGAGTATCAAAAATAGCCGCATTGGGAACATTTCCAAAAATCGGATCGCTTAGAGCCGCTTGTATTATCTGCAAATTAGCAGGATTATGCAGCGGAGCCAGAGAAGAGTATTCTTTGATGGATTTTTGCACTTCACCATCCATCCCATCTATCAATGTAGTCTGCTTAAAGGTGGCCCCGCCATGCACAACACGATGACCAACAGCAACAATGTTCAACGAAGGGAATCGTTCTGAAATAATCTCCGTAATCGCATGCAAAGCTGATTTATGATCTTCCATTGGGGTATCCATCTTCTCTTTTTGTCCGTTAATTTTTACATCAATGTAGCCTCTTCCAGTACCAAGTCCCTGACAGTTGAAATCAGCAACAGCCTCTACTTCGCCGTTTATGATACTCTTCACTGACACTTTAATAGAGGAGCTTCCACCATTAAGACATACCACATGGTATACTGTTTTTTCATTACTCATTGTACGTACTCCTTGTTTTGTTCATACTGCATACTTTTCGTCTCAGATACTCAGCAATCTGTCAGATGAAAACCGGGGATCGCTAGTCAGGTGAATCCCAAGATCCCTGAGACCCGCTTCATCCCCTGGCGGAGGCATGTGAGTTATATGCATCTCGCAACCTCTCAGTTTTTTCAGCTGCTTCACTGCCAAATAGGCACCACTGCTTGCTGTCGTTGAAGTACCCAGTGCGATAAGAGTCTCCTCAAGATCCATTGTAACAGCGGCTGAATCCTTAATTTCCCTCTTCATCTCTGCTATTGACTCAATAATGGATGGGGAAATCAGATGAAGCTTATCTGGCAGCCCTGCCAATTGCTTTATGGCATTCAAAACGGCGGATGCAGCTGCATGCATTACCGGTGAGTTTTTACCGGTGACAATCGTACCATCAGGAAGTTCGATTGCCGCCCCGCAGTAAATTCCATCATTTCCCTTTTCAGGGTCTCCCTGTGCAGCAACAGCAGCATCCCTGGCATAACTAACCACCGACCGATCCATTTCGGTACATCCGACATCCTGCATAATCAACTTTGCCCGGTCCACGGTGTCCCTGGATCCGATTCCCATCATATATTCACAGGCATAGCGGAAAGTTCGCCGGATAATCTCCTGTTTTGCGGCTTCACATGCTGCATCATCATTGATAATGGCAAAACCAATCCTGTTGACCCCCATATCAGTTGGGGATTGATAGACAGAAGTACTGCCTGAGATTTTTTCAAGGATCCGTTTCAGCAGTGGGAATACATCAACATCACGATTATAGTTGATTGATGTTTTACCATAGGTTTCCAAATGAAACGGGTCAATGAGATTCACATCTTTCAGGTCTGCCGTAGCTGCCTCGTATGCAATATTTACAGGATGCTTCAAAGGAAGATTCCAGATAGGGAAACTCTCAAATTTAGCATAACCGGCTTTGTTGCCTCTTTTATGCTCATGATAGAGTTGGGAGAGACAAGTGCCCAGTTTCCCGCTGTTCGGACCTGGACCCGTTATCACCACAAGGGGTTTTGTGGTCTCAATATATGGGTTCATGCCATACCCCTCATCACTTACAATCAGGTCGATATCAGTGGGATACCCTTTTGTAGCCCGGTGAATATATACACGGATGTCCCTGCGTTCAAGGGAGTTGATAAACTGCCGAACAGATGGCTGATCTTCATAACGTGTTACAACAACAGAATTTATCTCCAAACCCCAGTCGCCGCGAAGATCATCAATTAGTTTCATCGCATCAGCATCATACGTTATACCGAAATCCGCCCGTGTTTTCCTCTGATCTATATGTCCTGCATAGATGCAGAGAATTATTTCCGCCTGGTCTTTCAGTTCCTGGAGAAGTTGCATCTTGACATTCGGGTCAAAGCCCGGCAACACCCTGGCTGCATGATAATCAAATACCAGCTTACCGCCAAATTCGAGATAGAGTTTATTATCGGACTGAGTAACACGTTCCCGAATTGCTGCCGTCTGTTCCTTTAGATATTTTTCCACATCAAATGCCTGCTGTTTTCCCACCCGCTTCTCCTCTGTTACGTTTAAATTGTTGAGATAGATATAAGATGCACGAAGTTATAAAAAAGAGCAAGTAGGCGGGGTTCTTTCAAAACACCTATAACCGGTAGCTTGTCTATCCAATAACACCACCCCCGAGTACCATGTCACCATCATACAGTACTACTGATTGACCCGGCGCTACTGCCCATTGGGGTTCTATAAAATCAATCCTACAACCCTGATCTTTTTGCGGAGCAGCACGAACAGTGAATGGTTTCTGTTGTGACCGGATTTTTGCCTGTGCCTCAAACGACTCCCCATCTAACAATTCAGGTGATACAAGCCAATTCATCTGCTCTGCTACTAAAGCATGCCCGTATACCTGTTCTTTATGCCCAACAACTACCTGGTTTTTCTTCCTGTCGATCCCAACGACATAAAAAGGCCGCGGGGCGGCAATACCCAGACCCCGGCGCTGCCCTATCGTGTACCTGGCAAACCCGGAATGCTGCCCACGAACATTTCCATCGGTATCAACAATATCACCCGGGACAAAATCAAAATCCAGCAGTTCAGTATAATCTCCACAGACAAAATCCTGACTTTCCCGAACTTCCTCAAACCCAAGATTTTTCCTGCGGGCAATCTCACGAACATCATCTTTGACCAATTCCCCAAGAGGAAACAGAGTCCTTTTCAGTTGGGATGGGGTTAGGCGATAAAGAAAGTAGCTCTGATCCTTCTTCAAATCCACAGACTTCATAAGTACATCAGTCTGCCATTTTGGATGAAATTTCCTGCGAACATAATGCCCGGTAGCAAAGTAGTCAAAGGAAATTCCTGCTTCCTCAACCTTTTCCACAAGCGCACCGAATTTAACCTTGCTGTTGCACCTGACACACGGGTTCGGGGTCCTTCCCTGGCCGTATTCATGCGAAAAATCAGCAAGTACTATATCCCGGTACTCTTTTTTTAGGTCAAACTGGTAGAAGGGTATTCCCAATATCTTACAAACCTCAGCCGCTTTTGCCGCATCCTTCTCCTCATCCGGGCCAAAACAGGCATGGCGTCCTTCAAATTCAGACATTACCGTTCCATCCCAGATGTTCATCGTTACACCGGTAACTTGATATCCCTGTTCTACCAGCAATGCCGCTGCAACTGAGGAATCCACACCCCCGCTTAATCCAACTACTACATGTTTATTCATAAAATATTTCCTGTCTCCCCCGAGAGAACGACCTTGTTTCTTCCCTGATTTTGTACAGCATAGCAGGAAACATACAATTACATCTCCGCTCTTATCATCCGACCGCCGGTGTTCCTGTATTGACTCGGTGCAATACCTACACTCTTTTTAAAAACTTTGGTAAAGTAGCTTTGGTCTTCAAACCCACACTCAAATCCTACATCTCCCAGAGATTGTTCGGTGGAAAGTAAAAGTTTTTTTGCTTCTTCAATACGAATCTCATTCAAGTATTCTGAAAAAGTAGTACTCATCTCCAACTTAAACAGTTTACTGAAATACGAAGGACTCAAGTGTACTGATTCAGCAGTGTCCTGCAATGAGATTTTTTCCTGAAAATGCTGCTTCACATAGCGAATTGCCTGGAGAATTTTTTGAGTATGCTGAACATCCCTTAGATTAAACACAAGGTCGATAAACCGATCCATAATCTGGAGAGTCCATTGTGTGAGTTTTTCGATAGTATTAAGTTTCCTGATTTGGGTGAGATAATGGTAATTCAACCCGAAAATCTGCTCGACATCCGCCCCTCCCTCAACAGCGGCCCGGGAAAGGAGTACTGCAAGTTCCAGTATCCTGGATTTCACCATGTCAATATGTACTCCTGTTGTATACAATACTGTCCCTAGAATTTCGTTCAACAGCAATTCCGCTTCTTTTTTGTTTCCCGCTGTAGCATACTTTAGCAGTTGCTTCTCTTTTTCAATTGGATAATAAAAATCACTTCGTTTATCACCCTCCATTGTTTTTAGATAGTGGAGGTATTCACTTATCCGGGACTGCTGCTCAAATGCCTGCCGGTCGGCAAAAAAAGTTCGGGCATCATTATCTGACAAACTCAAGGAGATCAAAAAGAGGATATCTGAGAGGCTGTTTGCTTTTTCTGTTGAAATTACCGGGACAGTATCCAGTTCATTTCCAATAATTTTTACCTGCTGCTGATCCAATGAGAACTTCTTTCCGCACTCCTCAAGATAGAAATCATCTGTTTCAAATATTCTGACCGGTCCGCTTACTAATGCACCTCTCAGCATCCCGTTGCGTATTATTGGTGAGGCCCAGTGAAGGAGTGATAGTTGACAGAAATAGAGGTACTTGCCGCCAAACCGCTCAGACTGATACCCTGCAAACTGATGTGTCTCCTTACATCGCGTATTCAGCCCACACAATTTTTCAATATTGCTGCAAAATTTGCAGTAAACTTCCCGCTCAGGGCTTCCGGCTAATACATTTTCTGAAATCTGTCCATCTTCAAATATCAATTCTGAGTTTTTTTCATTTATCGGGATATAAAAACTGTCAATATTTGTTGCCAGGGTATAGTCCCGGGCTGCTTTCTTCACATCTGCCAAACTGCCTATAGATTTCATACTCACAGCATACTGTAATTTATCTTATGGCGTCTACACCAATTTTTATGTTGCTATTTCTTATATTGCTGAAACTGCTGACATCGCTGATAAATTTATAACTGATAAAACTAATGCTGATAAAACTGATCGACATGTTTATGTATGATTTGTTCCAGATCATCCTGACTCATACCATACACAATAGCATTAATAACAAGAGAAAGTTGTTTGTTCCCAGTGAGAATTTTACCCTGCATTGATATTTTGCTGCCAAATTGGGTCGCATTCAGGAATAATCCATCCTGGACTTCTCCTTCTATACTAGTGGATACATAAGCTTTTATATGTCCTTCAACATTACTATGTCC
>JAGLNY010000095.1 GCA_023139255.1 Spirochaetales bacterium | reverse complement strand
CTATGTCCTTCTGCATCAAATGCAGTTTTTTGTACATCATTGCTGATATGCATCATCATCTCTTTTGCCTTTAAAGCGATATCCCGTGGAATACCCATTTCTGAATTCACCGCTGGAGAAAATACTTTGGAAAAAGTAACTACTGCTGTATTTTCATAATGCACATGATCAAGGAACGGACCGTTCCGATCTGGTGACGCAGTTGTGGAAGCAACTGCCAAGACCAAACCGGAACGGTTTGGTCCAGGGACGGAGGAAGCCAAACAATTGAAACCGGAACCGGCACCAATCTCTGTTATGAATTTATTCACTTTTTGCTGATTGCGTGCATCTAAAACATACAGTTGCTTACCCCCGGCAACCCGGGACAATACTTCAGTCACTGATTTCAAGACATTAGTGTCAACATTTTCAGGAATATTTAACAGCAGATAATCACACACCTGCAGACTTCTTGTAAGAAAAGGAAGTTTCATCAAATACTTTTTCGGGTCAACCTCCGTCCCTACCCGCTTATAATCCACCACCAGCAGCGTTTCCAAAGAATCCTCATCATCAAGGGCTTCCCTAATAATGTCTGTTACGATATCAGGCGCTGCTACTCCAGTTGGTTCAATGAGCAGGATATCCGTATCTACTGACTGCTTTATATCTTTAACTGCAATTGCCAGATCCTGACGTATGCTGCAGCAGATACAACCGGCAAACAATTCTTTTACCGAAAATCCTTGGCTCTTCAGCAACACACTATCAACAGGAACATTCCCAATTTCATTCTCAATTATAGCTGTCCTGTAATCATTATCTGAAAAAAATCTTGCGAGGGAGAGCAGTAATGTCGTTTTTCCGGATCCAAGAAATCCTGATATGATATATATTTTCATGACAAACCTGATTTTATTAGCTAGTGAAACAACAGCACAATCAATCAATCAATCAATCAACCGACAGATAAATTGTGCTGCTATATTAATTTATTTCTACTTATAATCCATATTCCGCTAACAGAACTTTACTCTTGTCAAGGGAAGGCTCAACTTCGGCAACCAGCAGCCCTTCTTCTCTTGGCATACTTCCTAGCTCATCCCTAAGCATATCAATCCAGACCAACTCCCGTTCATCAAGATAGAGCGATCCGTCTTTAGCATGCTTCTCAATAATATCCAGCCCTCTCAGACTTCCGAGAATTGCCGCATCAACATAATTTCTGCCTGATACAATTGCCCTGGATATCTCAATTACATTTTCCGGATCAAGAATCAGCGCCTGGGGATCAAGATGGATATCAGATTCCACCATCATTTTCTTGTATAGGTTCCCCCCATCTAATTTTGTTGCCTGGTTGAACAATCTTGTATCATAAATCAATTGTTCCATATAGACAGTTGGTGCCATCCCGGACAGGAGTTTAATATTCGTAACTGATTCATTACTCCAAAGATCACAACAGGCTCCAGCTATATTCCCAACCGGGCTAAGGTGTGCACATGCAGCAGTCCTGCCCTCCATTGATATAGGCGTTCCCGTTATTGCTTTTAGAAAAGGTCCTTCATACCCACAATCTTTATCGGGTCCCTGAGCGCCCTCTTCCAATGCTACCAGTGTTCTGACTATGGTAACTATACGTACAATAGCAGCGAATACTTTGGGAATATACTTCTTCTCAGCGAGAACCATGGCTGTATTACCAAACCCGCACGCTGTATCCCCACCAGGTATGGTTTTGGTAGAGTCAGCAATATCGGTAATTTTATTCCAGAGAAAGTGCATATCCCGCACGCCAAGAACAGCCATTGAAAAGACAACATCCCTGATATTACAGTTCATCAGGGCATCATCGCAAACTTCCTTTCCACCAGTACTCTCGATTGACAGGAGATTGCCGCCGGCTTTTGCACCATTCTCAAAAAGCTGGAGCATTGTATCCAGATACTTTCCAGTTCTTTGCCTTACTGGGCGCTCATAATCCCTTGTATCATTAGGGGTTAGCCGAATTTCACTTTTTATACCATATTTCTGATAGGCATCCTCACAGAGATCATTCATTACAGTGACAAGCTCCGTCCCTAACTGGGGATCAAGCGTCATTTCGAGAAGTGTTTCGAACTCGAATACCACTCCATCCTGGTGAAGTTCGCGAACTCTCTCCAATGCACCGGAAACAATTTCCCGGTAATGATCTTTCACCTGATCATATGTCCCTTTATTCACAGACATGGGAGGAAGGGTAAAATTGAGTTCCGGATACACTTCTCCTCCACCAACAACTAATCCCCTTGGGGTGGTTACAGGGTGCGGCGCATGCCCGAATATCAAATCCTCAGGGTTATTAATAGCCAAATCTTTATACTTCATAACACTACTCCTTTACATATTGTAAATTTTATAGGTTACCGTATCCTGATTTTTGCTTTCTTCGTTAGGAATTATTTATGCTCTTTGGTAATTTAGTGTTTAATCTTTCTTTTTTTAGAGATTTTTTATTAGTGAAAGATCCCCGATTTGAGCTGCTTCAAGAATCGGTCTCATATACACATCAACTTCATCTGCAGTTAAAGCAACAGGCATATTCTGCAGTTTCATTTTCAACTGAGGATTCTTTGCAGCTTCCAGAGCTCGTTCAATGTGGGCAGCTGTAAATCCCGGGAGCTCACCAAGCCGTGTCGGGCTCCCAATTGCTTTATTGAAATCAAGCATCCCTTCGGCAACAACCTCCCCTAGTTCTCTTCCGGATAATGCATTTAGATCCTTTGTAATATAACCATATTTTGCATAGATTGCACCAACTATCCGGAGTTTTTCCTCAATTGCCGGGGCAAAGAAAACTGTATAGTAGGGATTCATTATGCCGCAAGCGCGTCCATGACTCGTGACATCAACAAGACTGAAACTCGTCAAATGCGCACCATTTGTTCCTCCAACCATTATTGCATAACCACCTAAATCAGTTGCCAGGCCAATTGCTTCACGCCCTTCAAGATTTTCCGGGTCAGCAACAACCTGACTTGTATATTTTACTACCAATTCAATAGCAGTCTCTGCCAATTCTGCGGTTTTTTCATAATTTTCTTCTGTTGCCCCATAAAACACTTCAAGACAATGCGCAATCCCGTCAAGTGCTCCGTCGATTGTTAATGACAGGGGCATTGATGAAGTTACCGAATAATCAAAAACCGGGTTTGTGGGTATGACTGCATCATCTACAATAAGTTTTTTTTGACCTACCAGCGGATCAGTGATATTTGAGTACTTTGTCAGGTGAGCGCCTGAACTTGCTGAAGTCTGAACAGCAATTACCGGCAAAAGTTTTTTGCCTGTCCGATTGACTGCCGCTGTAACCAGTCCGGTCCCAAAATACGACTCTATATCCGGACTTTCGGTTCCTAGAACTGAAAGGGCATTTGCGGCCTTAACTGCATCAATAGCACTGCCGCCGCCAATAACTATAATGCTATCCGGTTTGAAATGAAGAATATATGTCTCAATCCGATACACATCCTCACGAGGCGCATTTGGACGTGCACTGGGTACAATACCATTGCCTACAACTGCTACTCCGGCTTCCCGAAGGATCTTCTGTACTTTTTTATTTATCCCTTTAAACATATCAATTGATACAATCATTGTTGTCTTGCCATATGAGGCTGCTATCGTCCCAATTGAATCAAGAATATCCAGGCCAAAGATATACCCGTCACCCTTCCATTCTCTTAATATTGTTTTTGCTTTATCCACTATACTCATTTTATCCTCCATTTCTCTCTGAATATATTACCGTATCTGTTCATTATGGTATACCATGTCATCAAAGTTTTACTCTCTTTATGATGCCTGCCTCCGTCCCTCTTCCTAATCGAATATTATATAATTTTATGGTTCTATTTATATTGACTTTTGCACTTATGTTCATTATTATTTACATAGTATAACCCCCTAAATATAAGTTGAATGGTTTTGATGTGAAATTCACGATAAATGAACATAAGAAATGAAAGGTGAAATGGCAAAGAATGATGAACTTGCATGAGAAAGGAGACCCTGCAGCTACAGTTGTAGTTATAACTATAGCTGCTAACGCTCTACTTTCAGCATATGATTTTTTGAATTTTGGAATGAGTTACCGTCACCCTTCATGGAAATAACAGTTCTTTTATATTATGATCTTATGTTCAATATACTTATAATGGTTATATTAGAAGTTTAGAAATACCAAAAGAAAACAGGAGATAAACCAGGGATGAAAATCGCAATAGCAAGCGGTAAAGGGGGAACGGGCAAAACAACCCTTGCCACAAACCTTTCGAGTTATTTAGCTGAATTCCACCCCCTTGTGTTAGTCGATCTGGATGTAGAAGAACCGAATTCCGGTCTTTTTATACATGGTGAATTAATACACAGTGAAGATACATTCAAAAAAATCCCCATTTGGGATAAAAATAAATGCACCCTTTGCGGGCTCTGTCAGGAAGTGTGTAATTTTCATTCCGTTATCAAGCTGGGTAATCAAATTATGGTATTTCCGGAACTCTGCCACGGCTGTTATGCCTGTTCAGAGCTATGCCCGGATGAAGCTCTCCCAATGATTAGCGAAAAAATGGGGGAGCTGAAGTATTATGAAACAGGATCGTTCTCTTTTGTGGAAAGCAAACTCGATATTGGACAGGAGCAGGCAGTACCATTAATTGCTCAGACCATCGCTTATGTTGAGAAGACTTTCCCCGATGATATAGTAAAACTTTACGACTCTCCGCCGGGAACATCATGTCCGGTAATCGAAGCGACAAAGACTGCCGATCTCATAATACTGGTAACCGAACCCACGCCCTTCGGGCTGCATGACCTTAAACTTGCCGTGGCAACGATGCGGGAATTGAAAAAACGCTTTGCAGTAGTCGTTAATCGATATGGTATAGGAAATGATGATGTCCTTACATACTGCAATGGTGAAGATATCCATATTTTGGCTAAGCTGCCTAATAACCGGAAAATTGCTGAGCTTTATTCAAGAGGCAGCCTGGTTTATAAAGAGATACCTGAGGTTGAACGGGAATTGGAGAAAATAGCCATCTATATACTCAATATGAAAGTCAGGGTAAAAAAATGAAGGAAATTGTCGTTGTTTCCGGGAAAGGCGGTACAGGAAAGACATCCGTAACAGCTTCTCTTTCTTTTCTAGGTGGAAAAGACGTGGTTACGGCTGACTGCGATGTTGATGCTGCGGATATGCACTTATTATTAAATCCCGACTTCGCTTATGTAGAAGATTTCTACAGTGGTGTTATTGCAAAAATCGATCAGGATACCTGTATCAGTTGCGGGAAGTGTGCACAGGTTTGCCGGTACGATGCTATCCAGGTTGATGATGGTATCCATACTGTTATTCCTCTTGACTGTGAAGGATGCGGGTATTGTGCCCGGATTTGCCCCGAAACGGCTATTACCATGAAAGAACAGAACGTGGGAAAATGGTATATTTCAACGATAAAAACTGGTGGAATAATGGTTCATGCCAGACTTGGGATCGGAGCAGAGAATTCCGGCAAACTGGTAGCGAGAGTTAAAAATGAAGTAAAAAAGATCGCCGGTGAATCAGGTATAGATATCATCCTGGTAGACGGCTCTCCCGGGATCGGCTGCCCGGTTGTTTCATCCCTGTCAGGGGCTGATTTCGTTGTCCTCGTTACAGAGCCAACGGTTTCCGGTCTTCATGATTTAAAACGTGTCCATGAACTGGTAAAAAAATTCAATATCAAATCCGGGTGTATTATTAATAAAGCCGATTTGAATCCTGAGATAGCTGATCTGATAAAAGTCTTTCTTGGAAAAGAGGATATTATCCACCTTGCAGACCTTCCCTACGATGAAACTTTCACTAAAGCTATGACAATGGGTCAAACTATTATTGAATATAAAGAGAGCAGTTTGAAAAAGGATATTGCCGAATGCTGGCAAAAAATAAAACATATTATTTATATATAAGGAGAAAAAAATGAAAATTGCGTTTACAAGTAAGGGAACTAATTCGGAATCCATGATGGATCCACGGTTTGGCAGAACCGAATTTATCCTGATTTATGATGAAGAAAAGGATGAGTACACTCATTTCGACAACCGGGCCGTCGAAGAAATTGCTCATGGGGCAGGCCCGCAAACCGCGCAAAAACTTTTTGAACTTCACCCGGATATACTCATAACCGGAAATGGGCCTGGGGGTAATGCTGCAACAGCCCTCAAACAGGCAAGTCTGATAATTTTTACAGGGGCTGGTCAGATGACCGTAAATGAAGCATATGCGGCTTATAAAAACGGAAATCTCAATAAATTATAGATACACTCCGGTCATTTATCGTGGAAGTGTAATTTTAACCGCAGCAATATTTTTAAAACCTGAAAGATCATTAATAATACTTGTCATATTTATTGCCTGATCAACTGATTCGTATGGACCAAGCCGCAGTTGATACTCCAGATCTGACAGAATGACAATCATAGCACTGAGACCGCTTTTTTGCAGTAAATCCAATCCAAGTTCCGCTTTGTTTACTGTTGGGTAGGTCCCGGCAACAGTCCAATACCTAGGCTCAATTACTGGTATTTCATAAGAAGGTTGTTCCGGTTCTTTTTCAGTAACTGTTTCCTGTCCGGGCTTATCAGCTGCCAGGTCGATTGGTTCAAAACGCAGAGCACTTGATTCAGCCACATCTTCCGCAACTTCAATTGTTTCAGGTAACGTCTCCGATTCCTGTATTTCCTCTGTATCGATAGGGGGTTCAGTGTCTGGAGAACGTTCGGAAAGCTCTTTCTCATCAGTTTCCAAAGGCATATCCTGAATCGATATTACAGCTGCTTCCGGTTCCGGGGAAACCAACTCAGCAGAAATGACTTCATCTTTTAGTTCTGCAGAATCAAGAACAGCATCCTTATCATCTTCTGAAAGTTCTATAACTGGAGAAGTTTCCACAGAGTCTGATTCTACACTAATAGTTCCAATTGGTTCAATGAGCTCCTCTTCCCCGCTTTCTTCAGAAATTATCTTCGAGTCAGGTATATCAGTTTCTTTAGCTTCAGTTGTAGTTTCAACAGGAATAGGCTGCATTAAATCTGTGGGCTCTGATACCATATCATCTATGATCACTGAGCCAGTAGTACTTTCCCTGTTAGCTACTGCCGGGGCTTGAGGAATAATCCTGATTGTAACCTTGTCTTCATCAAACACAGCTAAAACCGGCCGATCAACAATCCGCTCCGGATAAAAATAGACTAATCCAGTTGTAACAATAATGAGCATAGTAAATGTGACTGAAAATAGAACCCATAATACAGTTCTGTTTTTCATAACAAACCCTTGTACACTCTAATATAAAGAATAAGATACCCACAGGCAAGCTGCGGCATTCTCTCATCTGTAAACTAAATACAGATTTACAGCAAATTGGTTACATAAATCAATTACTACTATCCAATAACTTTACTATAGAATCAAGCTTTTTGTACAGATACTGAGTACTTCCAATATTCCGTACAGTATATATTTCATAATGCCCGGAGAGATTCTTACTTACAATATCTTTCTGACTCCTGTTTCTGTTAAGAAAATTACTTAATTGCATACCTCTCGATGCCTTGGCACGTAGAAACCTAACCACCAATGGGGCTGTTACAAAAATAACGGAATCACAAATTACATCCAGTCTCATTCGGGACAAAACAGCAGCATTAAGGACAATCCCCCGGGATTTATCATTAAGACTAGTATTAATAATATTCTTACAGGTTTCTACCATAAGCGGATGAAGGATATTCTCAAGTTTCTTAAGAATATCAGGATGAGAAAATACTCTTTGTGACAGGATCTTCCGATCAACTCCTCCGTCCCTCTTTATAATATCACTCCCAAAAATTGCAGCGGCTGTATCAACCTCACGATCCAGGATTTTATGTCCCAACCTGTCTACATCAACCACCGTAAAACCCAGTCCGGACAAATATTCTGCCATCAGGTTTTTCCCTGAACATATCCTGCCGGCAAGTCCAATAACAATCATTAGTGCAGATCTCCCCAGCTGGCACCTGTCTCCACACTTACCCTAAGCGGCACGGAAAGTGATACAGCCCCCTCCATTTCTGTTCTCACAAGATTGCGCATCTCCTCAATCTCATTTTCAGGAACCTCAAATATTAACTCATCATGCACCTGCAGTACCATCCGGGACGCTAGGTTTCTGCGGTTCATTTGCTCGATGATTCCAATCATAGCAAGTTTCATGATATCAGCTGCAGTTCCCTGTATTGGTGTATTTACAGCAATGCGTTCGGCTCCGGAACGCTCGATCTTATTTCTACTTGCAATACCGGGAATAACCCTTTCATGACCAAGAAGAGTGGTAACCTTCCCGGTTCTTTCAGCCTTCTCAATTGTCGTATCGATGAACCTTCTGACACCGGAGTATCTCTGAAAATAAGCTTCAATAAAAGCTGCGGCATCTGAACGGGAGATTCCCAGTTCCCGGGACAACCTGAAGGCTGACATGCCGTACATAACCCCAAAATTAATTGTTTTAGCAATTCTACGCTGCTCACTGGTAACCGATTCAGTATCTACACCAAAAATCAAGGCACTGGTATAGCTATGTATATCACTTCCAGTAAGAAAAGCTTCTTTCAACCCAGGATCATCAGCAAAATGGGCCAGGACAACCAACTCAATCTGGGAGTAGTCTGCTGATAAAAACAGACACCCCTCAGAAGGGACAAAAGCAGAACGGATTCGTCTGCCGTCCTCACTGCGAATAGGGATGTTCTGGAGATTTGGGTTTTTACTGGAAAGCCTCCCTGTCGCAGTTCCGGTTTGTAACAAGGAAGTGTGAATTCTCCCTGTTTCAGGATATATTAATACCGGCAACGCCTCTACATAGGTATTCCGCAGTTTTTCCAGGCTTCTATGCTGTAGAATAAGCCCGGGAATAACATCCTCCCCGGCAAGTTCTTCCAGAACAGCAATATTTGTTGAGTACCCTGTTTTTGTTTTTTTAATTGTACGCAGTCCACGTTCGGTAAAAAGCACTTCCTGAAGCTGCTTAGTTGAGTTCAAATTGAATTCATGACCGCATTCAGAAAAGATTTTTTCTTTAATCACTTCCAGGCGTTCTTTTAATTCAATTTCAAAGGTTTTTAGCTGGTTCGGCAGGATTCTCATCCCTTTCAGTTCCATATCTGCAAGAATTTTGATAATCGGCATTTCTACACGATGCATCAAACTTTCCATTCCACGCTTTTTTAAGAGGCTGCTGAACATAAGATAGAGGCGATATGTCACATCAGCGTCTTCTGCCGCATACTCTGAAGCTTTATCAAGTTCTATATCCGGGAAAAGTGAACCCTTTGGAACCACATCACTATATTTTATAGTTGTGTAGTTCAAGTATGTCGCTGCCAACCGATCCATATTGTAAGCCGCTGCAGTAGAATCGAGAAGCCAGGCTGCAATCATTGTATCAAAAAAAATAGCAGGTTGATGTATCCCCCATCTTTTCAGAATCTTATAATCATATTTATAATTCTGTCCAATAATTTTCATATCTGGGTTCTCAAGTATCTGTTTTAAGCTTACACGCACCTCATCTTCGGGTAGTTCCTCCGTCCCCCCAGCCCGTAAAGGTATATAATATCCTCTGCACGGTTCCCAGGATATTGAGAAACCAACCGGAGTTGCCCGCATATCGTCAATATCATCAGTCTCTATATCAAATGCCGCTTCACCTTTTTCGAAAGCCTGATCAAGGATTTTTCGGAGCATTTCAATAGATGTTACCGTTTCGTAGGTGCCCTTGCCGGAAAGTTTTCCCAGAAGCTTTTTCTCTTCAGGATCGGTATCGCCTGTTTTATTCCTATTCCCTTTTTGGGCAGAACGAACTGCATCTGTGCCGCCGCCGGCTGCCGCAACAAGACTGGAAGACTGGATTTCCTGGAATACCGGAACAGCACCCTTCCAATCAACACCTGTTACTGCAAGATCTTTTATATCTATACCTTCACAATCTGCATCCTTCTGGAGAACAATCAATTCCCTGCTAAGATATGCATTATCTTTATTCTCAATGAGTTTTTTGGCAGCCCCAGCAGGAATATCATCAAGATGATTATAAATAGTATCAAGATTACCAAATTCCTTAAGCAGCTTTACAGCACCTTTTGGGCCAATACCCTTGACACCGGGGATGTTATCAGAAGCATCACCAATCAGTGACAGGTAATCGACAACCTGCTCCGGGTGAACACCAAGATGTTCGAATACTGTATTTGCATCGAACCTGATGTACTCTCCCTTTACCGGACGAAGCATAAAGACAGAATCCCCAATGAGCTGCATCAGGTCCTTGTCTCCAGTAAGAATCAGGCACTCCATACCTTCCATGCGGCAATTATGGGAAAGGGTTGCTATAAGGTCATCCGCCTCAAGTCCATTCTGACGCAAACAGCAGACCCCGGCACCAACAAGGGCTTTTTCCACCAGGGGAATCTGACTCCGAAGATCCTCCGGTGTTTTATCCCGGGTTGCCTTGTATTCAGGATACATCTCGTGCCTGAAGGTTGGGGTAACAGAGTCCATGGCAACAGCAATGTATTCAGGCTGATACTTTTTAAGAAGTGCAAAAAGTGTCCTGAAAAAACCAAAAACCGCGGATACGTTTCGTCCCGAAGAATCCCTGATTGGTCTGTTTATAAATGCAAAATAGGATCGGTATATGAGCGCATACCCATCTACTACCAGGAATCGTTTTACCGGATTCATACAACCTCCATTACTTCGATTGTCAGCCCATCATAAGCCGGGTAGATACCATCGGGTAACTTTTGTTCAATCACCGCATGATCAATATCATGACAAAAATGGGTGAGATAGGTTTCTCGCGGGTTGATTTTCCTAGATGCTGCTATTGCCTGGTCAACGGTAAAATGGGTAGGATGCGGTCGATATCTAAGGGCACCAATAATTAATGTCTCAACATCTTTTAATAATGTAAAACTCTCTTCAGGAATTCCGCTGCAGTCAGTAATATATGCAATATTGCCAATTCGATACCCATAAATAATCTTACACCCATGGTAAACCGGAATTGGTGTAACCTTAAGAGAGCCAATCATGACACCACCGGGATCTGCTAACCGCATATCCAACGAAGGTGCCCCGCTGCCAGGAATCTTATGAGAAAAAATATAGCCGAATCTTTTCACTATTTCATCAATAACTTCCTGTGCTGCATAAAAAGGTAATGGTGTGTCCCAGGTAAAAACTCTAAGATCATCTATCCCATTAAGGTGATCAGCATGGTCGTGAGTCTGAAATACTGCATCAAGCCAGGTAATTTTTTCACGTATCATCTGTGTCCTGAGATCCGGGCCTGTATCGATAACAATTTGAGTACTGCCATCAGTTATTAAGACGGAAGAACGAGTTCTGGTATTGTGAGGATCCCGGGATTTGCATATTGCACAGTCACAAGCTATAACCGGGATTCCATGTGATGTTCCTGTTCCCAAAAATGTAAGTTTCATTGAACTCAGTTTATGGCATCCTTTAACGCATTGCTTAAATCCTGTAATCCCTTTTCCAAATTGTCTTTGATCAGGTTTATTGCATTTGAGAAATCAATCTCTTTTAATTTTTCTGTCATACCATTTTTTACTTTTTCCAGGTCAATTGAACCAAAATCAATTTTATCACTTATAGAATCTACAAAAGCACCAATAGCATCTTTCCCGTCAGCTGCCGCAATCTCAATCGCCTCTTTCAGGTCTTCGACATCAATTTTCGAGAGTGCTTCATCAATATCATCTTTCGTTGCCCCTGCTTCATCCATAGCCTCTGAGATGCTCTCCAACACGTTTTCAACCGCCTCATCCACCTCATTACCGGTTGCAGACCGGGATTCCCAGCTAATACCAAAATACTTCTCTGACTGTTCGGGAATAAAGAAATAAACAACAGCAAAAGCAACGGCGGCCAACACGATTAATGTAAATAAAGATCTAAAAAAACTTTTATTTTTTGCCATTTTGCACCTCCTGCTCAAGCATACCTTGATTTGGGGCAAATTACAATCAGAAGTAGAGTTTTCGATCTATTCCCGATCTATTCCAGAAGTAACTACAAGCGCCATATACAGCGAGAGGAACCGGGTTATATCATCATCTGATCTCGAAGTAAGCACAACAGGAACACGTAGTCCTGCTATAATCCCGGCAGCGAGGGTTTCATGCTGAAATGCAAATGATTTGTAGAGAGCATTTCCTGTATCCAGGTTCGGCACAAACAGGATATCAGGATTCCCCGGGACTTCCCCAACCACTCCTTTCACTTCTGCGGCATCGGCCGAGAGTGCTACATCAAGAGCCATAGGTCCTTCGATTACTGCATCCCCAAAAAAACGCGTTTCCTCCTGAAGTAATACCAGTCTTTCGGCATCAACTGTTGATAAAATTCTAGGGTTAACTGTCTCAACAGGACAGATACAGGCTATAGAGGGACGGAGGTTCCCCAGGGCACGGGAAACTTCTACGGCATTGAAAACGATTCTCTTTTTCTTTTCGAAATCCGGTGCAATATTGATTGCCCCATCTGTCAACAGAAATGGTTTTTTAAAACCTGCAACTTTAAAAAGGGCTGTATGGCTAATTAAACCACCTCCCGGTACTAATCCTTTTGATTTATTAAGAAAGGCCCTGGTAAAGACTGATGTATGCACTCCGCCTTTCATCAGGATATGTGCAGTCTCTTCTGCAACAGCAGATACTGCCTGTTTGGCTGCTTCATAATGATCAGGACAATGTATTATCTCAAACTCACTAACATCAATTCCCCCGGTATTCGCAGCTGCCCTGATACCCTCGGAACTGCCGAAAAGCATAAAGTTTGCAATTCCTGCCTTCGCTGCCTGCTTTACGCTCTTCAGGGTCGCCACATGATCCGCAGCGGCTACTGCTACTGTGATTTTGCTATTTTCCTGCGGGTCAAACCTGTTCCCCGGGAAAAGCGACTTAATCAACCCGGAAAAATCATCTTTTACTGCCTTATTCTCTATCATCCCGGTACTCCATAACTTTTCGGCTTCCGTTTAGGGCGGCGAGGGCGTTCTCAGCCAGGGCATACATTTCACGCTCCCCGGGAACCTCGATAACCGGGGCTATAAAAGCAATGTGTTCCTTTAATAGTTCCATTGTGGGTTCTGATTGTGCAATACCGCCGGTTAACACCACAGCATCAACTTTCCCATGCAAAACCGCAGCCATAGCACCTATCTCCTTAGCAGTTTGATATATCATTGCTCTATAATAAAGATCCGCCTCAGCATCTCCATTCTTTGCTCTTTTGATCACCTTGCGTACATCATGGGTTCCGCAATATGCGTACAGCCCGCCTTTCCCGCAAATACGTTTGAGTATCTCTTCCGGCTTAAAAGTTCCGGATAATGCCAATTTCACCAGATCAGATGCGGGCAGTCCCCCTGAACGTTCCGGGGAAAAAGGTCCATCACCGTTTAAGGCATTATTAACATCAATTACCCTGCCCTTTTGATGCGCCCCAACTGATATGCCACCGCCCATGTGCGCTACAATCAAATTCGCTGTCTCGTAAGGTATACCTAATTGGGAAGCAGCCCATTCAGCAGCACTTTTCTGGTTCAGGGCATGAAAAATACTTCGTCTCTTTATTTCAGGAATTCCGGATACCCGGGCAATATCACTCAATTCATCTACCACAATTGGGTTTGCGATAAATGACGGTGCCCCCACCTGCTCACTGATCCGGCAAACAAGGAGAGCACCAAGGTTGCTGGCATGCTCACCATACTCTGCATTACGCAGAATTCGTATCATATCGGGAGTTACAAGATAAATTCCGCCATCTACAGGTTTCAGCATGCCCCCCCGGCCGATAAATGCATCGATTTTCAAAATATCTATTTCATTCTCTTCAAGAAATTTCATAACAAACGTATACCTGAATGCTTCCTGGTCAATAACAAACTGGAAAACAGAAAGGTCCTGCGATGAATGATGATAGACAACCTTGATTCTTTCATCCAGATCATGGAACAAAGAGATTTTAGTTGATGTTGAGCCGGGGTTTATCACAAGGATTTTGTATGCCATATTCAGATCCTTACGTTATTATCATAGTATTCCAGGGCTTTATCCATAATTCTCAGGTTTGTATTGATAAACTTCTTTCGGGTTACACTTACAGGAATTATTTTTCTCAGTGTTTCCGTAGACATAATCCCTTTGTGCTTAAGATATATAGTGAGTAAAACGACATTAGCTGCCGCAGTTAATCCTTCTTTCTTTGCAATATCAGAAGCGGGTATATACAATACTGAAACATCATCCCGTTTTACTTTCCTTGTGGCAATTGATGAGTTAACCAAGATAAACCCGCCCGGGACCACATCATCTTCAAAAGCATCCAGAGAAGGTCCGTTCATTGCAATAAGAACATTCGGTTCATCAACAACCGGTGAGCCTATTTCATCATTTGCAAGAATTACACTGGCATATGCACGACCGCCGCGCATTTCGGGACCGTATGACGGAAGCCATGTAGCATGAATCCCCTCAGCAATACCGCATTTTGCAAGTAAGACACCGCCGGAAAGAACTCCCTGTCCCCCAAATCCTGCAATCTTAACAAGCTGATCCTCTTCCAGATTTAAGATCTCTAGATTTGGTATAAGGGCATCCACTTTCAACAGTGAAACAAGTTCTTTATCATCCATAAAAGGAATTTGGTCTGACTCAACTGAATGCTCAACTGCTATTTGAGAATCTTTCTGATCCTGACTGCAGGCATCCCTAAAGCAGGTTATCGGGAAAACGGGTTCCAGGTTCCCTGCAATCCACTCCCGGGCCTCAACTGGATCCATTTTCCAGTTTACCGGACAGGGAGAAAGTATTTCAATAAATGAGAAACCCCTTCCATCAATCTGATTCTTAAGACCTTTACGGACAGCCTTCCTGGTCTTTAGCACCCCTTTAGTTGAGGAAAGAGATACTCGTTCAATATAGACCGGAGCTGTAATGGCATTCATTATTTCTGCCATACCAATTGGCAGCCCATCCCTTCCCGGATCCCTGCCCAATGGAGTTGTCAGGGTTTTCTGTCCATTAAGTGTTGTAGGAGCCATCTGACCGCCGGTCATACCATAGATAGCATTATTCACAAAAAATACTGTTATATTCTCACCGCGATTTGCGGCATGTATGATCTCAGAGGTGCCGATTCCAGCCAGATCGCCATCCCCCTGGTAGGAAATTATTACTGCATCTTTATGGACTCTACGCACCCCGGTTGCTACAGCCGGTGCCCTCCCATGCGAACACTGAATATTTCCGGCATCAAAATAGTAGTAGGCAAATACTGAACACCCAACCGGTGAAAGGAAAACCACCTGATCCTTTACTCCCAGGTCATCTATTGCCTCGGCAATAAATTTATGTACTGTGCCGTGCCCGCATCCTGGGCAGTAGTGTGTTGAGGTATCATTATGCCCTTTTCTTTCAAAAGTTTCATAGAAGGCTGTCGGTTTTTTATGCTTTATCATGATTTGCCCCCAAACCCGGCTTTTCTCAGTTTACCAAGATCATCCGTAACTTTTATCGCAAGTTCTTTTACCGTAGGCATTTGCCCTCCAAGCCAATTATAACGCAAGATCTCTGACTGTCCTTTAATGCTGAGTTCAACATCATCAGCCATCATTCCGGTATTAAGTTCCACTACTGCAAGTGGTTTTTTCATCTCTGCCAATCTGTTGATTGCTTTTTTAGGGAAAGGAAACAGAGTTTTCGGTCTGAAAAATCCAATTCTATATCCTTCTTTGCGCAATGTCATCGCTACAGTATGACAGAGTCGGGAGCAAATGCCGAATGAAACCAACACTATATCAGCATCTTTTATGCCAAACTCTTCATATTCGATACAGGTCTCCTCAAGCCGTCGATATTTTTCCTGCAGATGCTCGTTATGATTGCTCTGCTGCAGGGTGCTCATCAAAATGGATACTATTAAGTTTTCACGGCTTTCCGCATCACCATACACAGCCCAATCCTTCCGTTTACTGAAGGTCACCGTTTCCGGGATATTAACAGGCTCCATCATCTGTCCGATATAAGCATCGCTCAGAATAATTACGGTCATCCGGTAGGCGTCCGCTAAAGCAAAAGCCTTTCGGGTCATATCACACATTTCCTGGGCGGAATTCGGGGCAAATACGATATTACTATAGTTACCATGGCCGCCGCCTTTCACTGTTGCGTTATAATCACTTTGCTCAGGCCAAATATTACCAAGACCAGGGCCGGCACGTTGTACATCCACTACTACTGCTGGAAGTTCTGCACCAGCCAAATAGGACAACCCCTCTGCCATAAGTGAAAGTCCCGGACCTGAGGTTGCGGTCATTGACCTGGCACCGGCACTAGAGGCTCCGTAAATCATATTAATTGCCGCTATTTCAGATTCTGCCTGCAGAAAAGTTCTACCGGAAGCAGTAAAATACCTGGCGGCAGCATGTGCTATTTCACTCGCAGGCGTTATAGGATAACCAAAAAAATGTGTAGCTCCTCCCGTAAGCGCCCCATGCACAACTGCTTCATTACCTTTCATCAATAGTCTGCTCATAGCTATGCACTCTCCCCTGTATCTCTTTTTTTCTGCGGTTTTTCATTTTTAAAAACTGTTACTGCACCAGGTTCGGGGCAGACATAGAAACAGATACCGCAGGCTGTACAGCGATCCTCTCCAATAAAAACAGCACTTTGATATCCCATTGTATTAAATACTGACCCGATTTTCAGGCAGTGATTCGGGCAGGCCTGTACGCATACCCGGCAGCCCTTGCACTGATCAGCTGATATTTTCACATAGTTCATAATTTATCTCCAAACACTTCATCCGCACAATCACCAAATTATTTACTACCAGTTTTGAAGCACAAAGAAACAGTTTATGCTTAGGAGTTATTGTACAACCGGCTGACATAGGTGTCAAACATTGTTATATGATCACAAATATATAAAAATATTACAATTAGTCATTATTCACTAGCTAGTGTTTAAATAGATTCTGATTGAGTTCGACAACTCGACAACTGTTATTGTTGTTGCAGGTGAGTTACTATGGTATCATAATCAGGATAAACAGAACCTTAGCCAGGGCTCCTCCGTCCCCGGCCCAACAGAAACAGAACCTGAATTTGAGTTCCAGCAGGAGGGAGATCTGACTTATGAGCTTGCTTATTATAGTTTTAATCATTATTGCGGTTATAGCAGCAGTATATCTTTGTTTAGGATATTTTTTCGGTAGATATATCGCCCGGGAATTCTTATTTTCCAAAAACCAATCGCTCTCCTACACTTATTCTTCATGTCTTGATGATGGTGAATTTACGGGGGAAGAATTCTCTTCCTATAATTTTACAAATTTCTCTGTGGAATCAGAGTTCGGGTACACATTGAATGGGGTATTCTCAGCTGGTACAGACCCGGAAAAAACTATTGTTTTTACGCACGGGCATACCTGGACCTGGCATGGGACGGTTAAATTTTTTCCTCTCTACGTTAAGCGCGGATATAATATTATTACCTACAATCATCGACATCATGGCAACAGTGGCGGAGACAGCTGCACTGCAGGATATTTTGAGAAAAGTGATCTTTTAAAAATAGCTGACTGGGCTTTCAAACAATTCCCTGAAACAAAAACATTCGGGGCTATGGGAATATCTCTGGGTGCTGCAACTGTTCTTCAATACCTGCCGCTTGATAAACGATTAACATTTGCACATGCGGATTGCCCCTATTCAGATGTAAAGGTGTTATATCAACATCAGTTAAAACAAAACCATGTACCTTCGTTTCTCAAAGGTATTATCATATATTTCTGCAACCGCTATTTTGTACGAAAAAACGGTTTCTCATTAAGTCAGGTTTCACCCATCAGGGATATTATGGAATCCTCCGTCCCTCTTCTGTTTGTACATGGAAAAGAAGATAATTACGTACCAGCAAGCATGTCGGTTTCTATGGCTGAAAAACGAAAACCCCGGTTTCCTACTACACTTCTTCTGGTGGATGATGCAGCTCATGCGGGCAGTTTATCAACAGATCCGGAATTATACAGAAAAACCCTGGAAGATTTTTTAAATGATGTTGAGGGATAGAGACAAGGCATGCCTTGTCTCTATCCCAGAAAACCGCAGGATTTATATGGATCTGTGCTATATTCATCTGCAGCTTCCTGTGCACGAACGGTAAGTCCTGATTCATCCACCGAAGAATCTATTAAACACAAACTATCCAGGTTAAAAACTTCACAGACACGATTCCCTGTAAGATAATTAATCTGCCTGCTGCTGACACCGGCACGCAGAAGTTCCCTGACAAGCAGCAGGTATCCGGCAATCCCCGGGATTCCCGACGATCCACCGTCCCTCTTATCTTCCACCAAGTGCGGAGCATGGTCGGATTCAATCCAATCGATCCTTCCGTCAACCAGTGCCCTGAACATTGCTTCCCGTGAATCGGGGTCTCTTAGGGGAGGGTTCACTTTCAATAGGTTGTCTTTCTGCGGGATTGAAGTATCCAGGAGAGCATGATGAGGCGTAACTCCACAGGTAATAAGAAACGGCACATTTCTCCTGGCCTGCTCAATGCATGCAAGACTTTGAGGAGTACTTATATGACAGATATGAAGAGTTCCGGAAAATCCAGTTTCTAAAGCAGTCTCCACAAGCTTCTGAATAGATACTGACTCTGCTTCAGGGGGACGTGCTGCGCTGTGCGAATGAGAATCTGATGGATTCCAGAGCTCAGGCTTCAGCAATTCATGTTTTTCGCAATGTACCGCAAGTACTCCTGTATATCCTTCAACAGACAATGTATTTAATATCAATTTTCGTTTCAACTGGGAGATAATACCCATATCCCCTGTCGAGTGTACGGTAAACAGCTTAAGTCCCACCATAGCAGGGAAGAACTCGCCGTGCAATTTCACCATCTCCCTTACCTGTTTTTCATCCGCGACCAGACCGCCGAATAATCCGTAGAATATTTTCTCTCCTGTCTCATGTGCAGCCTTCTCCTGGGCAGCGGCTGCGTCAACAAGTCGTTTTTCAATCATTTCACGGCTTGTGAGCGGGGGGGCAGTATTCGGCATATCAAAAACACCGGAAATTCCTGCACGGGCGGCAGTTCTCAGCCCATGGTATAGTGTTTCCTTCCGGCTATGTTCCCAATCTCTCAGATGCACATGCGGGTCTATCATTCCAGGAGCTCCGGTGCATAATTTTCCAAATATTCATATGAGACAAATGTTCCATAACTACAGGTAAGTCTGTCACCGCAGGCACATTCACCACACATACCAATTCCGCAGAGCGATGGTCGTTCCATGGAAAGCATAACAGCACTTTTCTCCGCTCCCCTGTTCACGGCAATCCGGGCAGCCTTACTCATGAAGGGTTCGGGTCCCACAAAAAAACAAGATGCATCAGTTAAATCATCTTCCCGGTTACTTAGAATATCAAGTACTTTTCCCGGGATCCCGGCGTCAGGAACCGCTGTGAAGGAACCATATGTTTTGAGTTTTTCCTTCAATAAGGGCTCAGGTTCATTTTCAGATGAAGTTCCATAGTAGATATCCATACTAATCCCTTCCTGTTTCAGCTTCTCAACAAGAGAAGGTAATACCGCAATTCCTGTTCCCCCTGCAGCGATAACTGCCCTGGCCTTATCCGGCAGGCTAACCTCTGCACCATACACACCCCGCACATAGATGATATCCCCTGCAGAACGGGTAAAAAGCTCACTGGTAAAAGGTCCGCGCTTTTTCACAATAAAAGTTAAGGGGCTCTGTTCAGCGATAGAAAAGGGTTTTTCCCCGACTCCCGGGAGCCAGATAAATGCAAACTCACCCGGGCCGCACTTCATCTTTCCATCAAGGTAGAAAATGCTGACATCATCTGTATGCTCTATTTTCTTTGTTATGGTAAAGGGAATATATTGCATCGAAGGGGTTTTGGTGATAAATTGTTCCTCCGCCCCTCCGGAATTTTGACCTGCCAAAATATTCTCAGCCTCAATTTTTACAGAATTAATATAATCGGACCAATTTTTCTGGTGCACTTTCCCAAACGCACTACCGATACCAATAACATCCGCACCGGCAAGTTTCATATCGGCTGCATGTTTCCCTGTGGACACGCCTCCCATTCCAATAATTGGGATATCAGGGTCGATTGATCCACGGATTTTGCTGACACATTCCAAAGCCTTTTCTCTTACCCATCCGCCGCTTTGGCCGCCCTTTCCCCCTACAGAATTATTCAGGATGATTTCTCCACTGTGGGATTCACGATACACTATTGGACCTGCAGTATTAATTGCTGATATCCCATCAGCACCTGCCTCGACAACTGCGCTGGCAATAATACCAATATCCGGTACATTAGGTGTAAGTTTCGGGAATATGAGAGCCCCGCAGGAATCACCTGCAGCCTCTCGTACAGCTTTCATATAGTCATAGGCTATACCAGGGTCACAGCCAATACTTGCCCCAAATCCTGCCGAAGCATGAGGACATGAAAAATTCAATTCGATAATATCTGCATAAGGCTCAAAAGCTTTTACCAGAATGATGAAATCTTCAGGAGTCGATGCCGAAACAGAAATATTAAGCAGCGAACGTAATCCATTGCCATTGCCACGCAGTTTTTTCATATCCTTAACTGCCTGCAGCATCCCGGGGTTTCTTAACCCGACAGAATTTCCAAAATTCCCAGGTGAAGGTTCGGTGATTATTGGTTCGCGGTTTCCGGTATTGGGATTCACCTGAAAACTTTTTGTCGTGATCAAATCAATTGAGGGAACCTTCTTATCAAAAAAATCAACTAAGGCAGGCTTTGTCGAAGCTACTCCGGATACTGTGGCAAGTAGTACCGTCCCTGAATTACGGGATTTTTTTATAGTTTGAAGGGTTCGGTTTTTCCGTAATGCTGTTGTCAAAAGGCTCCCCCGGTTTCTCTGTTAAGATTCTCAAGATTATCAACTACTGCTTTTGCCCATCGGGTCGGCGGGGGTGTTTTTTTCCAGGGGTGTGTTATACCGCTTGAACTATTTATCCTTGCCAACAAGGGATCATATCCAGCCTGTCTTAACCTGGCAACTGTTTCAGAACCGCTTCCACCCTGGGATCCAACCCCTGGAATCAAAAGCGGTATCTCCTTACCGGCAAACATTTCGGCCAGACTTGAGAGTTCATCGGGACTAGTCGCCCCGACAACCGCACCTGTTCCCGGGAACTCCTGTGCCCAGCGAATTATTTGTTCGGCAACAGCATGGAATAGTGATTCCCCTGATACTGTAAGATCCTGAAAATCAGCTGCGCCGGGGTTTGATGTTCTGTTCAGGATGTATACCCCTTTGCCGAAAGCCATAAAAGGAACAGCTGAATCTGTTCCCATATAGGGTGATATAGTAACAGCATCTACTCCCCAGCAAACAAATGCTTCATTTGCATAATTACTGCTTGATAATGCGATATCTCCTCGTTTTGCATCAAGGATCACCGGGATTCCCGGAAATATCTTTTCCAGGGCAGCAAGAAGATCCGCAAGCGCCAGACTTCCTGAAAAGTCCCCATTCCTGGGTCTATCAAGAGTATGAAAATACCCGATGTTGGGTTTAAAGGCTCCCGGTAAAATTTTTCTGTCTACCATTTCTGTGAAGATCTCATGGTAAAAACCTGATAGATCCTTTCTTATATCTCCTGTTTTAGCAGGAAGATATTCAAGTATCGGATCAAGCCCCATACTGACAATACTGCGTGATTCAACAGCGCTCTCCCGGAGCTTTTTACAATAATTTCGGCTCATCTATATCTCCTGCAATTTACGGGGAAATCCTCTTTTTTCACCCCATGTCATTGGTGATCTTCTCCATTCTCTCAGTTCAGCTGCTTCATTATCCCCTATGTACCCTGAATCAAGCGCTTCCTCAATCATAATGTCGTAGGATAGCAGGCTTGCATACCGGCAATCCGGTTTCAGGGAAGAAAACGCATCATTTGCTGCTGATAGGCTGTATGAAAAAATAGAGAAGCACCAGGGAATCTGGAATCCTGATTGTCTCAACACCTCAACAGCCCGTATAGAGCTTCCGCCTGTGGATATCAGGTCTTCTATGAGAAGAACCTCTTCATCCCCCGGGGCTCTGTCTGTTTCCAAACCTTCTACTGCATTCTGCATCCCATGTTTTTTTTGTGATCCACGGACATAGAGAAGCGGCAATCCTATCAGGTCTGCTAGTGTGGTAGCATGGGGAATTCCCGCCGTTGCCGTCCCAGCAATCCGTGCCGGTGTTAACCCCAACCTCATGACAAGATCTTGAAATGCCTGGGCAATGGATTTCCTTATAGCAGGGCTTCTCAAAAATTGTCTGTTATCATTATAAATCGGCATTCTATAGCCTGAGGCCCACAGAAAAGGTTTTTCTGCCTGCAGTCTGATAGCTGAGAGTTCAAAAGCAGCTCTTGCAATGGTTCTGCCATGTGTATTCTGGATCTCCTGAATTACCGTTTTTGTTTCCACTTACTTTCCCCCTTGCGTCCAAATTTCTTTGAATGTATGAGATTTTCCGCAGTATTCACATGCCAGCAGCCCTTTTGCTGTTCTATTAAAACAGGCTGGTACTAATTCATGATGATCAGGGTGAGATATACATGCAGAATTGCTGCATGAAAGACCGCGGAGGTTGTAAATTTTTGGCGGCAAGTGTAATCGGTATTTTTTTTGTACAGCACCTTTTCTTATGATATTTATAGTAGATCCAGGGGAAACGGCTGCCAGTCTTTTCATATCACTTATGCTCAAACCATCATGCCCTGGTCGAAATATTATCCCCTTCAGGCTATCCCGACTCTGTTTTGATGTAGAAACCCACTCTCCCCCTTTCCCATGAAGGTCAAGGAGAGAAACTATCTGCGTCATGTGCTGCCGTATTTCACCTGAGCTTTCTCCTTTACAGATATGGTCAATAACAATCCCATCAGCGATGGGACGAACCCCTTCAGAATAGTGTTTTTCCTTATTACTTCTTCCTTTCCCACCCGCCGAAACCGTTAACGGAACGAATTCAATAAACTGCTCATTGTCCGATTCGGTATTCCCGGATAGTTTTTGAGTAAAATCGTTACCTATATGTCCGCTGAACATCCCGAGCAGGATGATTCTGACAATCATCCCGTTTGCTGATTGTCGTTCCCAACCGTTAAGCTGGGTACTATCAAGGAAGGCGGGTATAACCGGGTGAATTTTATTTCTGGGAAGTGGATGGTAAAAGCAGGTTCCTGGTTTTAAAAAATCAAGAAATTCTTCAGAAAAAGTTATTGCTTTTCTGAGTTCATGCTGTTTCTGCAGAACCCGATCACCCATCCTCTCAAGTTGAAGCCGGGTAAAATACCATTTATCTGCTATATTCTTCTGTTTGAGGTATTCATCGATCGAAGAAAATTCTCTGACAGCAAAACCGTTCCCTTCCATTCTTCCAATATAATCCTCAGGCAATGCCAGTTCCTCAGGGGCAATCAGATCCACAGATACCTGCCTGAAAGTTGTCAGCCCATCTGCTTTGGAATGTACCGTTCTTCCATGAAACAGGTCACCGACAAGGGCAATATGTATTGACTCTGTTTCCCAGTTATTGTCCTCGAGAAATGTAAATTCATCAAGAAGCTCCTGTGTAGGATGTTCATGCTTTCCATCACCTGCATTAATGAATGATGGGGTGAATTTGAGGTTATTTCTTGTAGTATATTCTGCTGCTGAATGTTCAAGCCAACGGCATACTCCTTCAAGTTTACTCCTTATAATAAACAAATTATTGTCATACCCGGCAAGCGTATTGAAAGTATCAGAATAGCTTTCTCCTTTATTAAAAGATGAGCTGTCTGTATTTAATGAAGAAACTTTAATATTATGAAACTTTGCTGCATTCTTAAACGACTCGCGGGTTCGTGTACTGTCTTCCAGAAACACTTCATACAACCCCACATTCTGGTTATTAATCCTGAAAGAATCAATAACTTTTGAATCCCCATTGTTCATAGCTGATTTCAACTCTCTTGCCTTCCTGAATAGATATAACCGTTCTTCTTTTGATAAATCATTAATAACGGTTAAGCTCTTTCCCTTGAATTTGTTTCTCCTGAACTTGGTTCCCATCTGTCTCTCCTCATACTCTATTTGCGTTTGATACCTGATAGTTCCGGTTATCAGCAGGCCATAAAAAAACCGGTAAAAAATACCGGCTTTAATAAATAACTTTGTTTGAAATCGGAGGCAAAGACACCGCAGCCGCTTTCTTTGCAGTTGCTTTTGTCCTATAGTGTCTCGATTTTATTTGTAATAGCATTTGTCTTCCTTGTGTTTGATGGAATATAACAGGAAATGGGGTTCTTGCTCAAGTGTTAAAGTAAAAATAGGCGTAAAAAAACCGCCCCGAAAAGAGGGGCGGCTGAATTATTATCTGTTGTACTAAAACTTTTTTAAAGAAGTGCAATCATTACAGATATACCTGCTATTCCAGTGGTTGGTACATCTATACTTGATGGATCAAATAAAGGATCCATAATTTGTCCCATAGATACTTTCGGGTCAACTAACAGGAACCCACCAACAGAAATCCCACCAAGGTTTGCATCAGCGGTTACCCGGATATGCAATGGAAATGACTTGAAATTTTCAGGATCAAATAAAGGATAAACCCCATCCGGGGCTACAACGGCAGCAAGAAAAGGACCCGCTGTTACTCCAAAATCAACCAGCCCAAGCAGTTCCAGGGACAGACCAAGTCCTACATGTCCATACACAAAAGCCCCATCAGGAAAAACCTGTCCCTGCAGCAGTGCGGCAAGTTCCACAACCGAAACATTCACCCGTACATCAGCACCAAAAGACAAATCATCAACCCCTAATTCATCAAAACTGATAGGATCGCCTGTCATAGGATCAAAAGGCTCTCCGGTCTCAAGATCAATAGGAAAATTCAGGATCGCGGCAGCTCCTACTTTAAGGCCGAGGAAACTACCAGCAAAAACTGATACCGGTAAAACAAACATAATAACAAGACAAACAACCAATAATTTTTTCTTCATACTTTTCTCCCCCAATACTCATCTAAATTTTATAACAAAAGACTGTGGTGTTTTCGTAAGAAAACTCCCAAGATTAAAGTCCCTTAGGACTTTAATCCATTATCGTCTATTATACGCATACAATAAAATAAAAAGAAAGTAAAAAAATATAATCTTTGATCATCCCGTGCAACCGGAATGGTCAATCTATATTATCCCGAGTGCCGGAAGTTTATCCGGCTCCTGGAATCCTAGAACAGTTCAAAAAGAACCGATACACCGGCTTTCCCGATCATGTTGTCAAACAGCGTACGAAATTCAAAACCTTCATCGAAAATATTATTCAGGTTGGTACGTGTATCTACAATATAGGTAGCACCAACTGATAAACCGCCCAGCATAACATCGGCTGCCATCCTGAGAAAAAGGGTTGAAGCGAATAATTCATCCTCATCCATGGGTAAATCAATTGGAAAGAATTCACCGTCAAATATTGCAAAAGAGATAGTTGGTCCGGCAAATATTCCAAGCTTAACCATATCCATAAGTGCGATGGAAACACCGGCGCCTAAATTAGCCTGGACATATGCCCCTACTAACTCATTAGATTCCAAAATTGGTTCTATCAAAGCAAGCACGTTCATCTCTAAAACTGTCAAATTAAACCGTGCATCAACACCAAAACTAAAATCTTCGGCTGTAAGGTTTTCAAAGAAATCCTCTTGTGGGTTCTCAGGATTTATCAACGTATTCAGCATAGCGGTAGGTCCAACTCGAAGACCAATCAGATCAAAAGCAAAAACTGATACCGGAAGAATCAAGAGCACAATCAGAACCAGAAATAATACTTTTTTACCCATGATCAGTCCTTATAATAATTAATTTACTTTCGTCAATTACGTAAATATAATACTATCAGCCGGGAAAAAGTTACATTATAATGATATTAGTAATGTTATTTGTACTAGTAGTGTAGTATGAATACAAAATACACAATATGTAGTGTTATACATTCTAGATGAACTCAATAAAGGTGAAAAATGAAAACTGTAAAATCAGTAAATATTCTCTTTCCTGTGGTATTTATGCTCGGTCTACTTCAGACAGGCTGTTATATGCTGAAACAGGGATCATACTTACTGTCCGACCGATTACATGCCGTTCCCATCGAAAAAATAATTAAATCAGACAGTCTCACTTTAGAAGAACAGCTGTTTTTCGGCAGGATTGCATCTGTGCTGGAATTTACTGAAACAGTCCTTGGTTTAGAAGAAAGCCCAAACTACAAAACTTACATCAGGACAGATCGACCATATCTTGCCGCTGTTGTCTCCGGTGCTGGAATGTTCTCGACAGCCGCCTATCTTTGGACCTTCCCAATCATAGGAAAAGTCCCCTATAAGGGGTTCTTTGAACTGGAAGACGCATTGATAGAGGCAGATAAGCTCGGAAGAAAAGGATTTGATACCTGGGTTCGCGGTGTTGATGCTTTCAGCACTCTTGGAATAACGCATGACCCGCTCTACTCATTTATGACTGACTACCCGGAGCACAGAATTGCCGAATTGATTATTCATGAGCAAATCCATGCAGCAATCTGGGTTCCTCATGAATCACAGTTCAATGAAGAAATGGCATCGTTTATTGGTGAAATTGGTGCAGAACATTATATAGTTGCTGTTTATGGTGAAAACTCCAGGGAAATGCTTCTACTGCTTGCGGAAAAGAGAGACAGAATACGCTGGCTGGAGGATGTAACCGAATTAAGAAAAGAGCTTGAAACTCTCTATGAGCAAAACATCCCATCTCCTGATAAAGAGTTGCAAAAACAGAAAATCATTACAGGTTTTAAAGATGATTTCCGGGTTAGTTATCCCGATAGGTATGAAACTGATACATACAGTAAAATACCCGATTTAGAAATTAATAATGCATTTATTGCTCTATATATTGTCTACTATGAACATAATAACTTGTTAGTGCGCTTATATAATTCTTGCAAAAAAAAGGTATCCTCACTTCAGGGGCTCAAGTCCATGATAGAAATATTACGGCCGCTAGCCGGTAATGGGGAGAATCCGTATGATTACATTCGTAACATACTGGACGATTTTAATCCTTGAGACAATTTAATAATTGTCTCGGATCCTTATCTGCCTAAAAGAGCTGCTGTTTCCAGATGAGATGTGTGCGGGTACAAATCATACGCTTCCAGAATCCGGAGGCGGTAATCACCGCTCCCGGCAAGCCGCTTTAGATCCCTGCTGAAAGTCACAGAATCGCAGGAAATGTAGAGAATCTGTTTAGGATGGAGACTAATGATTGTTGATAAAATTTCAGGAGACAATCCTGTTCTTGGGGGATCAACCGCTAGAAGATCTATCTGCTCAGCAGAAACTTCCGGTACCCATGACTCAACAGACTTTGAAATCAGCCTGACTGTTGGTGAAAGATTTTTCTTTGCATACTTAAGGCAGGATTGATCACGTTCCACGGCAGTGACATTGCTATATAAATCTTCAAGAAATGCTGCAATAGTTCCTACCCCTGAATAAAGATCCACTGCATTTTTCCCACCATCGGATAATCCCGAAAGTATATTGCTGACAAGCTGGCTAAAGACTTCCCTGTTTGATTGAAAAAATACCACTGGTTCAGTATAAAACTGCTTTCCATTTACCTGGATAGAAATTTCCTGATGCTCAATTGCATAGGCAGTCTCATTTGCCGCGGTATAGACCCCCGATTGTCTGCGGTGACTTCTAGTATCGGTCTCATGGGCAGCACGAATGAGTATTTCGGGTCTCTGGAGAAGCTCGTTTAGTTTGGGGACAAGAACCGGGCAAAAATCAATGGGAACAACAGATCCTGACCGGCGGCCGAAAAAACCTGCAGTTCCATTCTTTGTAGTAGAATCCATCTGGAATCTGGCACGATTCCGATAACCAGTTGTGTTACCGCCATAAACGGGAATTTCTTTTGTATACGTTAATCCACCGATTCGGTTTATGTTCTCCCTAAGGATTTGACCCTTTAAAACCGGCTGATCAGCAGCATTGAGATGTTGGAGATCACATCCCCCGCAAATACCATAATATCGGCATATCGGTTCTGCACGTAATTCAGAGGGTTTCAGGATATCTATTGCTACTGCGTGTATATAATCTCTTTTTCTTTTAACAGTTCTGCAAACCACCTCCTCACCAGGAAGTGCACCATCTACAAACACCACCCCTTCAGGTGATCTCGCAAAGCCCCTGCCGCCCTGAACGAGTTTTTCAATCAGTATTTTAAATGTTTCCGTTCCCATATCACCTCTACATACTAATCAAACCTGATCCAGGGAGTTCCTGAACTGATCGACAAATCGCGATATTACCTGTATACCTTGTCTCCAAAAATCAGGACCTTCTATATCAAAACCGGCATACTTCGTTACATCACCGGCTGAATTCCGGCTTGTGCGGTAAAGAATTGTATCATAGGTTTCTCTGAAACTCTCTCCCTGCTCCTCATGGAGTGCATATAAACCGAGTCCGAACAACTGCCCGAAGGCATAAGGAAAATTATAATAAGAAAACTCTGTCCTGTAGTAATGTCCTTTGACTGCCCACATATAAGGATGGAGTTGTTCATGGTCCAGCCCATCCCCATAGGTTTTCTTCTGGGCATCCAGCATCATTGCGCACAATTCATCAGGCAGCAAATCACCGGATTTCCTGCGGAAAAGCAGTTCCCGTTCAAAGTAAAACCTGCTGAGAATATCAACAATAACCTGGGTAGATTCCTGGAGAAATGTTTCCAGGATTACAGGTTTTTCAACCTCATCAGCATGCTCAAGAGCACCATTAAATACAATTGTCTCAGCAAAAATTGAGGCTGTCTCTGCAAGTGTCATGGGATAATCTGCTAACAATGGTGGTTCATTCCGCAGGATATAGCCATGGTACGCATGCCCCAGTTCATGTGCGACTGTTGATACAGAAGAGAGGCTCCCGTCAAAATTACAGAGAACCCTGCTCTCCCCCTGAAGGGGAAAACCAATGCAATAGGCTCCGCCAACCTTGCCATCCCGAGGTTTTGCATCAATCCAGGCCTCTGAAAAGGCTTTTTCAGCAAATGCCCCCATACCGGGATGAAAAGTCGTAAATCGTTCTATAATGAATTGTTTAGCTTCCTGAAATGTCCAGACATGTGCATCACTGCTGATTGGTGCAAAGATATCATAAAAAGCTGCTTTCTCAATACCCAATGCCGCAGCCTTCAGCTTTAGGTAATCCCGGAAAACAGGAAGGGATTCTTCCATTACACTAATCAATGAATCAAGGGTTTTCCCGGTAATTTTTGACTGTAAAATTGAGTGTTCAAGTGTATTGGTATATTTTCTACGCTGATTGAGAGTGATGGTTGATCCTTTTACACCGTTTATGGAGAATGCCATTGGTATTTCATATTGCTTCCATATTTCCAACTCTTTTCTATAAGCTTTCTCCCGGATTTCCCGGTTCCCATCGTAGGCTAAAGCCCGCAATTCTATAACGGTTTTTCTTTCACCCGTCTCATCATTCCAGACAGTTGAGGCTGTTGAAGATACTGATTCCTGCAGACGGCTCCAGGCATCACCACCCGAACGACCCAAATCAGCAGCAAGAGCTTCTTCCGCCGGCTGCATCTGGTGCTGCTGTTCATCAAGCATTTCCTTGAGAACATACGAATATTCTGTTAGTGATGAATCTGTTTTAAGTACGGTATCAATTTCATCTCCGACGACTTCCGCCAATCTGTTTTTCAATGCAACTGATATTGCTTTAACAGGAAGTGATGCCTCCTCAATTATACTGATACCTTTAACGGCTGCTTCATCCCTTGTATTGGTTGAGTATCGTGTATATGCATAGGCCTCTAAATTCTCATACGTTCCCAGTATGTGGTTACTGATTGCAATCACTTTTTTCAGCCAGGATGATTTCTCAGATATTGAGACCAGTTCCTCACAAAGTAATTGTGAAAGGATATCTGTCCCGGATTTCAGATAGTCCATGTCTTTTACATGCTGAGGGGTATTAAAATCATCATATATGTTAGAAAG
>JAGLNY010000094.1 GCA_023139255.1 Spirochaetales bacterium | reverse complement strand
TATCAGACAATAAGAATATAAGAACAAGGAATGACTATGACTACGAAAAAAGCACCACTGAATTTAATGGTAGAGACTACAGATACGGATTATTGGAACGATTCCTGCTCACTTGGAGAGCTTGCATATGCAATAGAGAATGGGGCTGTTGGGGCAACAACAAACCCGGTAATTGTATACAACGTACTAAAAAATGAGCTGCACCTCTGGAGAGATAGAATTCTGGAAATTGCATCGGATAACCCAACCTTTAGTGAGGATGAGGTGGCTTGGCAATTGATTGAGGAGATGGCAATTAAAGGGTCTAAACTTCTCCTTCCTGTTTTTAAGCGAGAGAATGGTAAAAAAGGAAGAATTTCTATTCAAACTAATGCCAAATTTTATCGAAACACTGAAGCAATGGTTAAGCAGGCAATTAAATTCAGCAAACTCGCACCGAACATGCAGGTAAAAATGCCGGTAACAGAAGCTGCTATTGATGCTTTCGAGGAAACGACATACCAAGGCGTTAATATTAATGCTACGGTATGTTTCACACTTTCCCAGGTTTTGGCTGCTGCTGAAGCAGTGGAAAGAGGTTTGAAAAGACGCAAAGCAGAGGGGCTGGATATTGTATCTATGTCTCCCGTTTGTACTATAATGGTTGGCCGGCTTGATGACTGGCTAAAAATTATCGCTGATAAAGAAGATATAATAATAAACCCCGCATACCTCGATCTTGCTGGTGTTGCCGTAATGAAAAAAGCTGTCAAAATATTCAAGGAACGAGGGTTGCACGCGAAACTGCTTGTGGCTGCTTACCGGTCCCAGTTGCATTGGTCTGAACTTATAGGCGGCGGAATTGTTCATACAATCCCTTATAAGTGGCAGAAGAGGTACAACGCATCAACTGTAGAGATTATAAACACTACAGAGAAACCAATCGATCCTCTGGTTATCAAAGAGTTATCCGAAAAGTTCGAGGATTTTAGAAAAGCTTATGCACCGGATGGATTGTCACCTGCGGAATTTGATTCGTTTGGAGCTACCGCCAGAACACTCAGAGGGTTTATTGGTGGATATGATCAGCTGCTGTTGATTATCAGAGATATAATGATTCCAAATCCTGAAGCCTGGTACGCAGCACTAAGCACTGCCTGTCCGTAATGTTGGGGATAAATGCACCAGCATAAACAACTCCTCTATTAGTGGCAGGACTTATTAATAAAAGATTTACAGGTTTTTTTGTCTATTCTTTAATCTGTAATTCCCTGGAGGTAATCCAAATTTACTTTTAAATATTGTATAAAAATATTTTTCATTGGTCCAACCTATTTTATACATAATAGTACCAATATTGAGGTTTGTAGTTATTAGAAGTTTTTCGGCTTTTTCCAGGCGGACTGATTTCAAATATTCAGAGAATGAGACCATGGTTATACGTTTAAATGTTTTACCAAGATACTCTCTTGAATAACCAAATACCCCTGCTGCATCCTTCAAACACAAGTTGTTATCAGAATAACTTGTGTTTATATATTCTGTAATCGTATTGACCAGATGAATATCTTTATGTTTCTTTCCGCCTTCCCTTACATTCTCAATTTGTTTGAATAAATACCGGAATTCATCAATAATTTCAGCTATTATTTCTTTACCAATAAAACGATTATTCAACTCACTGAAATCAATTTGAAAATCATATAAACCCTTGTTTTCCAATGTTTTTATCTCATCAAATATCTTAATGAGTAGATAAGATATTCCATAATAGATCAAATCAACTTGATAAAACTGTAATTTGTCAAAATACAAAATTAATAATGTTTCAATTTGGTTATATCTTTCTGTATAAATACAACTAATCATATCTTTCGGAATTACATGAAGGTCGAATACCATGATTCTACCATTAAGGATTTCTGGCAATATAATTTGCCCATAACCTTTTAGGATTCTGTATTTTGAAATAGTCTCTATTTTCTTGTTTTCACTGGTTATCAACTCCAAATCACTAAATTCATCACTAAGAGTTATGGTTATAGTTAGTGATAGTTTATTGATGGTAAATGTTTGGATATCTTTTAGAATAGTAATAAGTTGCTCCCGTGCAGCAATCGGTTGGTCTGTCTGAGGAATTGAGACAATACCCGTTATAGTGAAATCACTGCTAATCATTAGTTCGCAGCCAAAACTCTTCCTGATGGGAGAAATTGCTATTTGTCTAGTGCCATTCAAAATAGATAGCTGTTCATTTTTTGAAAATTGATGACTGAATTGAAGATGCTTGTCTATTCGAATAAGAAATAGTACCAGAGTTTCAGTTAAATTGATGTTCAGGTTATAATCATTTATTTCACCTAGATAGTCGTCGTTAAAATCTACATTTCCACTAATGAGGTTAATAAGTGCAATCTCTTTTTGGTTGTCATCGAATGAATGCTGCATTTGGGATAATTTATTAAACTTTGAAATTGAAAGGTTGAAGAAGCTATTTAATGAATTTTGAAAGGTTATCTGATTTTTGCTGTCAATATCCTCAAAAGGATGAAGAATACTGCGCATTCTTTCTATAGGGTTGAATAATTTCTTGGTAATATAAATTGATAGAAGCAGCCCTATTATACTAAATAAACCACTCAAAACGATTGTCCAGTTTCTGATTATTATGATTTTTGCCATAAATGATTTAACAGGTTTAAGGCTGATAATGTTCCAGGCTGGTGATGATACTTTGACAAAGGAAGCTACCTGCTTCTCATCTTTCCATGATGTATAAATAACCCCTTCGGTATCTTTGGTTTCAAATATTGATTTAAATAGATCTGTATCAGAAAGACTCTGCAGGTCGCTAATTGGATGGTCGAGAGCAATAATCAAACCATTTTTATTGGTAATATAAAATTCTGAGCCTCCAAACTGTGTCTCTAAATCAATACTATCAATGTACTCAAGAAGCCAACTTGTATAAATGTTGATAATAATAGCTTTGTCTATTTTGTTAACATTAAAATCTTTTTCCAAAAGAAAGTAGCTATAAACATCATGAGTCATTCCATCGATATCATTTAAGTCCGGAATTTTTCTGGGGATTGGTTCCAGTTTATTTAGCACTTCAAAATTCTTTATATACTCAAGTGCTTCCTCATCAATAAAATCAGTTGTATTTCGAATACTGTTTACTTTTCCGAAGGTGTAAAATACTTCCTCATTGCCATCAAATAGATATACTGAATGAATGAGTGGATAGGGAAGTATCCTTTGATTCACTGCATTAAAGATTTCTGTTACTTCGATCTCCCGAATATTTCCGCTTAAAATTTTTTGAATGCTTAAATCATTATATAGACTGTTTGCTATGGAAGTTGTGATTACGTGCATCGTCTCAACTGAGCTCTCTATTTGTCTGAGAAGAGATATGTCATACTTCTCAATAGTGTGGAGAGTATTATTCTTAGTAATGTAAAAGTTTATGGTACTTATACACCCAATAATGACGCAGCAGACAGAGAAAAATTTAATAAAGAGATTGTAATAGATTAATTTTGAATACCTGTCTCGTTTGTTTCGCACCTGCATCTCCCTTCTGTAGGGAGATTATACATCACCAAGTTTGATAATATAACTCTAAATCCATTTTTTCATACATTTGTCTGGTTTTTGCACTATGTTTATACAGAAACACTTAAATTTTAGGACTATTAAACCACCTTCAGCGGATATAAAATTATTTACATTATTGATGATCCAGGAGAAGTTGTGGTAAAGACTAGAAAAACATTAAGCAGACGAAAGAGTGGTAAAACATTCGAATATTTGATCTTAACACTTCCCGGTGTTTTTTTGCTTTTTATTATTCAGTACCTTCCGCTAAATGGTTTGGTTCTGGCATTCAAGGACTTTCGCTATGATGTGGGGCTTTGGGGAAGTAAATGGATAGGTTTCAAAAACTTTAAATTCTTGTTTGAATCAATTACTGCTTTCAGAATAATTCGAAACACACTGTTGTTAAATTCTTTGTTTATTGTAACTTCAATAGTTGGTTCTTTGATTATTGCACTATTATTATACCAGATTAATAATCGATCATTAATAAAAGTGTTTCAGACTAGCATGTTTTTACCCTATTTTCTTTCATGGCCTGTTACGGCTTTTATTACCTTTGCATTTCTCAATGCTGATCTTGGTTTGCTAAATCGAATAATTATCTTTTTTGGATTTAAATCGATCCTTTGGTATAACGATCCAGCCTATTGGCCCTGGCTGTTAACCATTATAAATTTTTGGAAAGTAGTCGGCTACAATGTCATAATTTTTTATGCTGCCATGATGGCTATTGGTAAATCACTATTTGAGGCGGCAAAAATAGATGGTGCTAACAGCTTTACTATAAACAGGAAAATAATATTACCATCGATAGCCCCGGTTATTGTGATGATGATTTTCTTAAAATTAGGCAGGATATTTTTTGCAGATTTTGGTCTATTTTTTATGGTTACGCGAGATAGCGGCCTCTTATATCCTACTACGGATGTCATTGATACGTTCATCCTGAGGACTATAAGAGTAACCGGGGATATTGGGATTGGTACAGCAGTCGGTCTCTACCAATCTGTCTGTGGATTGATTGTTGTTCTCTTGTCAAATTTTGCAATAAAAAAATTAAGTTCCGGCAATGAGATTCTCTAGTATGGGTAGGTAAACAATGAAACTAGCAGGAAGAAAAACCAATACTATTATTATTCTCTCAATTTTTACAGCGCTCTTTATCTATCCAATAGTTGCAGTAGTCTCAATTTCCATCTCACATGTTGAAGATATATATACTTTTGGCTATAGAATCATACCCAAAAGTATTTCCTGGGATGCGTATAAATATATTTTTGCCTCTCCTCAGCAACTTTTTAGTAGTTACCGTGTTTCTATCATCGTAACAGTATTAGGGACCCTGCTGGGTCTCCTTATAATGAGTATGCTTGCGTTTTCCCTTTCCAGAAAGAATTTTAAGTTCAAGCGGCCATTAACCTATTTTGTATTCTTTACGATCATTTTCAATCCGGGGCTGGTTCCCTGGTACATTAATATTGCTCAGACATTGGGCATGAAAAACACCTATTTAGCCTTAATTGTTCCCTATCTGGTTTGGGGTTGGTTTACGATGCTTTTGAGAACTTTTTTTGCCTCTATTCCTGAAGAGCTTTTTGAATCATGTGAAATGGATGGGGCAAACCAGTTTACTGTTTTTTTTCGAATAACGCTTCCTTTATCGAAGCCTGCACTTGCATCGGTAGGGCTGTTAATGATGCTTCGCTATTGGAATGATTGGTTTCTGGGATTGCTGTATATCAATAATACTGAATTAATGCCACTTCAGTTATGGCTCTATAACATTATGGTAAATATCGAAGAGATGTCACGTGTAGCAGCTGATGCGGGTGTTATTGAAACTATAAATTTTCCAAGTGAATCAGCACGCATGGCTATGGCAGTGTTAGCTGCCGGTCCTATATTGCTGGTGCTTCCATTTTTCCAAAAGTATTTTGTAAAAGGAATTACTGTAGGCTCAATCAAAGGGTAATATTCCTCAATAATGGGGATAAATAATATTGGAGGTTTTTTATGAACGTAAAAGTGAAAATTCTATTAGGAGTTACACTCATTTTCTTTCTATTGGCAATGCCCGTTTTCTCGGTTGGGCAGCAAGAGACTTCTGCACGGGAGGGCGTCAAAGAGATTGCTCAAATTAAATGGGCTCTCAGAATTAACCCTGAATCAGGTGAGGCGGATGTCGAAGCAGCGATGAATGAAATCCTTGGGTCAAAACTTGGCATCAATGTTGACATTCTTCCTTTATCGAAAGGTGAATTTACTCAGAAACTCAACCTGATGATGGCAGCAGGAGATGCTTTGGATGTTACCTTCATCAGCTCACAATCCTGGGGAGGAAATTTTTATCAGGTTGTTTCAAAAGGTGGACTGTTGCCGCTTGATGATTTGTTAAATGAATATGGTCAGGGTATAAAGGATCAGATTCCTGCAAAGTATTGGGAAGCGGTAAAAGTTAATGGTTCAATAATGGGTGTGCCCAATTACCAGATTCTGGCAAGAAGTAACGGGTTTAGAGTTCAGGAACGTTTCCTGGACAAGTATGGGTATGATATTGCTGAATGGACGAAACTAGAGGATATTGAACCCTTTCTGCAGGACGTTAAGGATAATGAACCCAAGAATGTAATCCCCTGGTTTCTTACAAAAACTGGAATTTGGGCTTCAGTATTACACTACTATCAATTGGATGAAGTTGCTGATGCAAAAACCCCAGGTGTAATTCGATTTAATGATATGTCTTTTACCGTTATTAATCAATTTGCAACACCTGAATTTGAAGAACATGTTCAACTTATGCACAAATGGTATAAAGCCGGTTTTATACAAAAGGATGCAGCAGTTATTACAGATATGGCAGGAGTTGCAAAAACAGGGAATGTAGTAGCTGAATGGGGTAATCATAAACCTGGAGATTCGGCAGACTTGAAGGCTCGAAACGGTGGTTTTGATATTGCCGTTCAAGTGCTTGATACACCGTATGTTAATACAAATAGTGTCGTTGTTACGTTATCAGGAATTGTAAGGCAATCAGAAAATCCTGAAAAGGCTATGCAGTTTATTAATGAGATTAATACGAACAAAGAGCTCTATAATCTTGCAATATTTGGTTTAGAAGGTATTAATTACAACAAAATTGATGCTAATAGAATAGAGCTTATTGAGAATAGTGGTTGGTTCCCCAATGCTGCCTGGGGTATGGGTAGCCAGTTCAATGCATATCTCATTGGGAATCAACCAGATGATGTTTGGGAACAGACAATAGAATTGAATGAATCAGCAAAAGCGTCTCCTCTTCTTGGATTTGTATTTGATCCATCTATGATGAAAAGTGAACTAACTAATGTTCTAAGTGTCTATGATTCCTATGCTCCTGCATTAATCACCGGAACTGCAGATCCTGATGAACTGCTTCCTGAATTTATTGAGAAGCTTAATGAAGCAGGCGCTGAGAAAATTATTGTCGAAATGCAAAAACAATTAGATATTTGGGTGGATTCAAAATAGTGGATATCTTTTCTCCAGATGACCTGGGGCAACTTGGGTCATCTTTTTTATATCAGAAATATGTATTTTTGTATTTAACAATACAGCTGAACGATTTATTAATTGGCTCCGTATAGGAAGAATTAAGTAATGAATAATTGTGACATTTGTATAGTCGGTGGTGGTTCGGGTGGTTTCGGTACAACACTAGCTGCTTCCAGAGCAGGATTAAAAACAGTACTCATTGAGCAATCCGGTGAACTTGGCGGAAATGCCAACAGATGTGGGGTTAATGCTTGGGAACCGGTAGCTGGAGGAACAGGATTTCCATTTGAGATATACAAACGTTTGAAAAAAATTCCATATTCAGTTGGGATTTATGGAAGTGGACGGCACTATCTTTGGGATGGGCTTGATGAAATTGGTGGGGGAGAATCCATTATTCGTCAGGATAAACGGTATGTTGATACGATGGTTCGTCATGGCATGAATTCAATTCGAGAGGATGAGTTTTTTGCAAGAAACAACCTTTTTGGTATAGTGTTTGAACCTGCGGTTTATGCAGAAGTTATAGAGGAAATGTTAAAAGAAACAGGGAATTGTGAAATTCTCTTCAATACGAGTTTTACTGAAGTGGTTAAAGGTGAAACGGGTTCAATTCAAGCCCTGAAACTTTCTAATGGAGAATTACAGTTTGCAAAGTTTTTTGTAGATTCTACAGGAGATGCAGACCTCTGTCGGGAAGCAGGTTGTGATTTGACAATTGGTCAGGAATCATGGGAAACTTACCATGAAACATCAGCTCCTGAAAAAGAGAACAATAGAATTAATGGGGTAAGCTTGATATTCCGCATCTCTCCCATTAAGCACAAAGCAATAGAGCCTCTTCCTCAAGAGATTCCTCAAAGTTGCTGGTGGGCCGCAAATTATCCTATCACTGCAATGGTATATTTCCCAAATGGTGATATAAATATGAATATTTTGCCCACAATGCAGGGAGAAGAGTTTTTTTCTATGTCGTATCAGGATGCGTATGCTGAATGTAAAAAACGAATTTTTTCCTGGTGGCATAATTTTCAACACAAATATCCTGAATTTCAACGCTTTAAAATTCGCTCATTTTCACCAGATATTGGGGTTAGAGAAGGCTATCGGGTAATTGGCGAATATGTATTAACTGAACAAGATATAGCCCAGGGTATAAAAAACAGGGATTTTACAGATACTATTGCAATAGCCGACCATGCTATGGATCGGCATGGAGAAGATGGCGGATGTAAGGAGCTGAAAGAACCCTATGCTATTCCTTTGAGGTGTTTGATTCCTAAAGGTTATAAGAATCTTTTAGTTGCCTGCAGGGCTGCCTCATTTAGCTCTATAGCAGCAACAAGCTGCAGATTATCCCGGACAATAATGCAGTTGGGGCAGGGAGCAGGTAATGCAATTGCTTTGGCAGTTAAAAGCAGCTGTGCTCTTAATGAAATATCACACACACTGTTAAGAAAAAAACTTGAAGAACAGCATGTACAACTTACCTGGCCTATGAGTGAGACATTGCAAACATTTGTAAGAAATGAGATAAGTGAGCCTAACATTCCGGTCTTTTTCACAACTAGGAATGATCAATAGAATACGATTGCCTTTACTATGAATGATGGGAAATCTGGCCGGAACTACAGAAGACTTGATGCAGGAGGATAAGGAAATGATTAAAGATTTTTTTTGTTATACACCAGTAAAATTAGTATTTGGTGAAGGGAAAATAAATGAAACAGGAATATATACAAGTGCGTATGGGAAAAAAGCAATTATCGTTACTACAGGAGACTATTTCAGGGAGATAGGACTTGTAGCACGATTACAAAATATTCTAAAAGAGAGCGGAGTTGATTCAATACATTATGGAGAAGTGAATCCAAATCCGTTGAATACTCAGATAGATGCAGGTGCTGCAGCAGCATTGACAGCTGGCTGCGATATGGTAATTGGGCTTGGCGGTGGAAGTGCAATTGATGCGGCAAAGGGAATTGCTATTGTTCTCGGCCATGACAAACCTATCTGGGATTTCTGCATGGGCGACCCAGTAGAAGATATAACCGATAAAACATTTCCTATTATCGCATTAACTACTACTTCCGGAACAGGAAGTGAATGTACTCAGTGGTCAGTTATTACAAATAAAGAGACAGCTGAAAAACCGGGGATTGGATCTGATTATACCTTTGCAAAAGTTGCAATTGTTGATCCTGAACTTATGTATACTCTACCGGAACAGGCTACTGCTTCAACAGGATTTGACACACTTGCGCATGCTATTGAGGCTTACACAGCTATACTCTCTACTCCTGTAACTGATCTGTATTGTGAACAGGCAATAAGACTTGTTGGGAAATTTGTGAGAAGAGCCGTAAAAAACGGTGAGGATCGAGAGGCTCGAAATGGGATGGCTTTTGCTAATACACTCGCCGGGATGGCAATTTCAGTTGGTGTGGTAACACTTTGCCATGGATTGGCACACTCTATCGGGGGAGTTGCTGGAACCATACATGGAGAGACCCTGGCAGCAATGACACCGGCAACTATGAGATTTTCAATGAAATCTGCTCCGAATAAGTTTAAAAATATAGCTATGTTTCTTCGCGACGAGTATCCGGGAACATTCTCCTGTTCTCTCGAAGAGAGTTTGGAAGAGGTTGAGTCCGTAATTAATGATTTAGGCCTTAACACTCCTCTCTCTAAACAGGGACTGCGGGAAAAAGATATAGAAAAGGCTGCTGATGGCGTTATCCGGTATATGGGCGGTTCTATAGAAAACGACCCGGCAATGCCTAATCGTGAAGATATTTTACAAATAATTAAAGATTCATTTTAACTTTTGAGGAAATATATGAAAGCAAAAGGCTATATGGGTAAGTTGCTGTATATTAATTTAAGTAACCGTTCGATTAGTGAGAAAGGTTTGGATGATACAGTTGCCCGGGACTATATAGGTGGCTGTGGCCTTGGCGCAAAATTGCTGGCTGATATGACAGGACCGGAAACTGATCCTCTTGGGGAAGATAACCCACTAATATTTGCTGGTGGTCCACTAACCGGAACCGGTTTGTTTAATTCAGATCGTTTTGATTTGGTAACAAAATCTCCGGCAACGGGAATTTTTGCTGAATCCAGTGCCGGCGGTTATTGGGGTGGAAAGTTCAAAAAGTGCGGCTACGATGCACTTGTTGTAACCGGGAAGGCCTCAAAACCAGTCTATATAACTATTACAAATGATAAGGCAGAAATTAAAAGTGCAGAACAACTTTGGGGAAAAGATACGATAGAGACCACGAACCGACTTATTGCAGTAGAAGGTGATAAGGCTAAAGCGGCTGTGATAGGTGTTGCAGGTGAGCGATTATCTACTATTTCAGGAATAATAACTGACGGGAGACATGGAAGGACCCTCGGGCGCTGCGGGGTGGGTGCCGTTATGGGTTCCAAGCGGCTGAAAGCTATCGTAGTGAACGGGAGTAAAACTGTTGAGCTTGCAGATAAATCCCGAATTACGGACATCAACAAACAGATGTCAAAGCTTATCCAGAATAATATGCAGGGTATGAAAGATGCCGGAACAAGCGGTGGACTTGATGCCTCAGAAGAGTTGGGAAATCTACCGATACGGAATTGGTATCAGGGTTCCTGGAAAGAGGGTGCTGCCGCAACTACCGGTATGACAATGACCCGGAAAAGATTGAAAAAACCCTATCACTGCGGAACCTGTATGATCAGTTGTGGCAGGGTTATTGAAGTACTTGATGGGCCCTACAAGGGTCAGGAAGTTGCCGGACCGGAATACGAGACAATGGGACTGCTGGGAACTAACTTGATGAACGATGATCTTGATACCATTATCAAAGCCAATGAGCTATGCAACAGGTATGGTCTGGATACCATATCTACCGGTGGTGTTATTGGATTTGCAATGGAAGCTTTTGAGAAAGGCCTGATCACCGTGAAAGAGACTGAAGGTCTGGAAATTATCTGGGGTAACCCTGTGGTTATACTTACCCTTATTTCACAGATAGGAGAACGGAAAGGTATAGGAAGATTGTTGGGAGAGGGCGTTAAACGTGCTGCAGAAAAAATCGGCGGGACAGCTAAGGAATTTGCTGCAGAAGTAAAAGGTTTAGAACCGCCGGCGCATGACGGTAGGGCAAAATTTACCGCAGCGATAGGCATGGCTACCTCAAATCGTGGTGCTTGTCATCTTTCAGGGTTTGCACATGATTTTGAGGAAGGTGCTGTTTTGGAAGATTTAGGAACCCCTGCACTGCACGATAGATTTGTTAAAGAGGAGAAAGCTGAGAATGTTTTCCGGATGCAGAACCTTATGGGGATGCTTGATTCGGTGGCAGCGTGCAAGTTTGCTTTGTTTGGCGGGTTAACCATTAATCCTCTGATAGAGGCGATAAATGCGGTTACCGGATGGGATATGGACAGGACAGAGTTCTTCAGAACTGGTGAGAGAATTTTTACCATAAAGCGGCTCTATAATAATTTTCATGGAATATCCCGAAAAGATGACACACTGCCTGTTAGGATGCTCAGACATCGCAGGGGAGGCGGAACCAACCAACTTCCCCCCTTATACGAGATGCTTGATGAATATTACACGTTTCGTGGGTGGGATGAGATGGGTATCCCCACAAAATCTAAAGTTGAGGAACTCGGTTTAGAGGAATATTCCTATTATGATTAAGGTGATTCTTTCTGGTTCGTTGACGCATTTTGCGGATGGGAAGAGTAGTCTTGAGATTGAGGCTTCAACTGTTTTAGAAGCAGTGAGGGAGTGTGTAGACGAATTTCCTCAGCTGGCAGAAAGGATGTTGTATGGAGCAGAAATTAGCAGAAAAATTCTTGTCTACAAGGATGGTGTTGATATTCGTTTGCTACAGGGAGATGGAACCGTACTGGAATATGGAAGCCAAATTAAGATTATTACCATTTTAACAGGCGGCTGAAAACCGGATTATGCAATTTCCTGGAGAAAGATATATGATAGTAAAAAACGAAAAAAGCACTATTACCTATGACTATACGGGAACATATGCACTAGTTACCGGAGCGACAAAAGGTATAGGACGGGATATTGCCCTTTCATTTGCGAAAGCAGGAAGCACGGTAGGAGTTACCGGAAGAAACAACAAGGAGCTTATATCCCTCGTTAAAGAGATTTCCGATTTTGGAGGATGTTCTGTTCCCTATGCTGCTGATTTGTCGAATGCAGAAAGTTGTCTGGAAATGGCTGAATTCTTTTCCGGAACTTTTCCATCAATAGATATTTTGGTTAATAATGCGGGATTGAGTTTTCCTGAATTGCTGGTGGATATTGATTGGCATCATTGGGATACCACGATGCAGGTTAATCTGCGTGCTCCGGCACTGATTGCCAAGGTCCTGGCTCCGGGAATGATCAAGCATCGTAAGGGGGTAATTATAAACATTTCCAGTAATGCCTGTTTGGCAGGGATTGCAGAACATACGGCATATTGTGCCAGTAAGTTCGGACTTGAGGGCTTAACCAAGGTGATGGCTGTTGAATTAGGACCGCATAACATTCGGGTAAATTCCATTGCTCCTACCATTGTGCTGACCCCTATGGGAGAGCAGGTGTGGGGAGATGCTGAAAAAGCAGATCCGATAAAGGAAAAAATTCCATTGGGACGTTTTGTCTATCCGCACGAGGTTACCAGTGTAGTACTGTTTTTGGCATCAGAAGGTGCTTCTATGATCCATGGAGAAACTATTATCATTGATGGAGGCGTACATGCAAAACTCTACTGAGAGTAAAATAGCGTTAGTAACGGGAGCAGCTGGAGTACTGGGTATAGCGGTAACAAAAGCATTTCTTGATAAAGGTATGCATGTAGTACTGATGGATATTGATCAGGCCAGGCTTCAATTGATCCAAGGCGATTATCCGGAAGGAAAAACGACTGCTGCAGCCTGCAATATAGCAGATCCGGAAGATGTTTCACGTGCATTTACTGGTATAAAGGAAGCGGTTGGGCATATCGATATTCTCGTTAATAATGCCGGTATTTTAAGTAATAATAAGGTGGAAGCAACCTCCGTAGAAGAGTGGGTGAAAGTGATGTCCGTTAATTTAAATGGCATATTCTATATATCCAAACTGGTTATCCCCGGCATGAAAAAAAGAGGGTGGGGCAGAATAATAAACACCAGTTCATTGGCTGCAAAAACAGGTGGGATTACTGCCGGGACAGCATATTCTACTTCCAAGGGTGCGGTAAACAGTCTTACCTTCTCGCTTGCTGCTGAGCTTGCGGAATATGGTATAACCGTTAATAGTATTGCTCCAGCGTATGTACGAACTCCCATGGTTACCGCTCAGTTGAGTAAAAGTCAACGCCAGGAATTGCTAAAGAAGATTCCTGTTCACCGGCTTTGTGAACCTGAGGAATTTGCACATGTAGTCTGTTTTCTTGCTGACGACATGGCTGGGTTTATTACTGGAGAAGTTATCGATCAGAACGGCGGGCTGCATTTTGATTAGAAAGATTTTACATTTGTTCTATTCTCTGAAATATGATTGATTTTTAAATTATTTCTGTGTTACCGTTATTGACACCGATATTATCAACAAGGAGATCATAATTTTTGTACATCGTCCAGAGTAGGTAGGATCATGTTTTATAGAAAAACACTTGAGAAATAATATACATATAATGAAATCTATGACTTTTTCAATCATATTGATGCAACTGGCATAACCTGGATGCTTGATTTTGCTCACCATGCCCCACGTCCCATGAACTGAGAACCTGGTTCTTCTATTTACTTACTTCTTTATAAAAATCCTGCTGATTTCTGGTGATTTGATAGAATGGAATATATCAGACGATGTACAGCTTGAAAATTCTGTAAGCCTTATGTTAACATGCGGCAGAAACGTAAAGGAGATTTTAAAAAATTGACTTTTACGGTTTGCATAGCAAACGGCTTCCCAATGGGAAGCTTATAAGAATAAGATGCTTTACATCTTATTCTAAGGTAGCTTGATCCAAATCAAAGATTTGGATTTTTGTAAAAAAGAATAAAGTTTTCAGCTTTATTCTCGTAATTTTGACAAAATCAAGGGAGACAACTAGTGTTAAAAAGAGAAGAAGGCATAACTGTAGAGCAGGATTTACAGGAAAAACAGCAGCTGGCTCAACTTGGGGGCGGGGAAAAGCGTATTGAGGCACAGCATAAAAAAGGTAAGCTTACTGCACGTGAACGAATTGTGATATTGGTTGATGCGAACTCCTTCCAGGAGTTTGATATGTTCAAAATGCACAATTGTAACGATTTCGGGATGGATAAAGAGAAATACCCGGGTGATGGAGTTGTTACAGGCAGCGCAAAAATTGACGGCAGAACTATATTTCTCTATGCACAGGATTTTACTGTTGTAGGCGGTTCTCTCTCAAAGACACATGCGGAAAAAATCTGTAAAGTTATGGATATGGCTGTGACATCAGGAGTCCCGGTAATTGGGTTAAACGACTCCGGCGGGGCAAGAATTCAGGAAGGAATTGACGCGCTTGCCGGGTATGGTGAGATTTTTTACCGTAACGTCATGGCGTCCGGTGTGGTACCCCAGATAACGGCAATCCTTGGGCCTTGTGCCGGTGGTGCAGTATATTCTCCTGCCATACAGGATTTTATCATAATGACCAGGAAGAACAGTTACATGTTTATTACCGGTCCCAAAGTAGTAAAAGAGATCATTCATGAGGATGTTTCTGTAGACACCCTGGGCGGGGCAAATGTTCATACCCAGAAAAGCGGTGTATCACATTTTATTGTAGAAGATGAAGAAGAAGCTCTCCAAACAATCCGCACCCTTCTCTCCTATATGCCGCAGAATAATACAGCACGTCCTCCATTTTATAAGTCCTCAGACAACGCTGACCGAATATGCCCGGAACTCCAAACCATTATGCCTGATACGGTGAAGAAACCGTATGATGTGAAGAACGTAATACAATCAATTGTTGACAACGGTATATTTTTTGAGACAGCAAAGGATTTTGGAAAAAGTATTGTTACAGGATTTTGCCGGATGGACGGGTTTTCAGTTGGTGTAATCGCGAACCAGCCTATGTTTATGGCGGGAGTACTTGATATTGATTCCTCTGTAAAAGCCGGAAGATTTGTGCGGATGTGTGATGCCTTCAATATCCCGCTGCTAATTCTGGAGGATGTCCCTGGATTCATGCCGGGTACCCAGCAGGAGCATAATGGAATAATCAGGCATGGTGCCAAGCTGCTGTATGCATTTGCGGAAGCAACCGTCCCAAAGATAACCATTATTATGAGAAAAGCCTATGGTGGAGCCTATATTGTTATGAACAGCAGACATTTACGGGCTGATTATGTATTTGCATGGCCGGAAGCGGAGATTGCGGTAATGGGAGCCAAAGGAGCCGCAGAAATTGTGTTCAGGAAAGAATCAAAAAATGCTGATGATGTTGAAAAATTTATGCAGGAAAAGGAACTGGAGTACCATGAAGAGTTCTCACATCCTTTCAGGGCTGCCGAAAGAGGCTATATTGATGCGATTATCGATCCGGCTGAGACCAGAAAGATTGTAATACGGAGTTTTGAGACTCTGGTAAATAAGCAGGAAATCCTGCCTGATAAGAAACACGGCAATATCCCGCTTTAGGAGCTTGTCGGGCTGGGTGTTTGGAAAAAATGTATAAATTTTATTCCATTTATACATTTTTTCCCAAACAGATATCTTAAAATAATCCCGTAACTTTTCCTGTCTTCACATCTACATCAATATTCCTGAAAGCGGGAGTTGATGCGGTACCAGGTAAAAGTTTAATGTCACCGGCCACAGGAACTAAAAATCCTGCTCCTTTATATTCAAGGATATCACTTATCGGGAGCACCCATCCTTTAGGCCGGCCTTTAATATCCGGATCATGTGAAAGGCTGTACTGGGTTTTAACCATGCAAGTCCCCAACTCCTTTGTGTCAGGGAGACTCTCCAGGCGCTGCATTTTTATTTCGGCTTCCGGAGTGTAGAAAACATCATCCGCTCCGTATATTTCAGTTGCAATCCTATGAATACGTTCCTGGATAGGGGTGTTGTTGTCATAGAGAAACTGAAAATCTTTCTTTTCACTGCAAGCGTCCCGCACAGCTTCGGCTAGCTCTATGGAACCCTTTCCTCCGAACTCCCAGTGTTTACTTACCGCAACACGAGTCCCGGAAGCCTCAACTGCTTTTCTTATAACCGCAATCTCTTCATCAGAATCTGTAGTGAAATGATTTATACAGACAACTGGCGGGATGCCGCTTTTCTTGACAATCTCAATGTGTGCCATGAGGTTATCCATGCCTTTCTTAACAAGTTCCGGGTTGGGGCTGGTATATACCGGATCCAGTTTTTTACCCGGTTTTACTTTTGGACCGCCGCCGTGCATCTTGAGAGCACGAACCGTTGCTACAATAACTGAGCAATCAGGCACTAGTCCGCTATACCTGCATTTTAGGTTCCAGAATTTCTCAAATCCGATGTCAGCACCGAACCCGCTTTCTGTAACATGATAATCTGCGAGTTTTAAACCGATTTTATCAGCAATTATTGAGGATTGGCCAATAGCGATGTTTGCAAACGGACCGGCATGAACAAGAACCGGCTGACCTTCGAGTGTCTGAATAAGGTTCGGGTTGATTGCTTTTGCCAGAATAGCTGTCATAGCACCGGCAACTTCCAGATCGCCTGCTGTTACCGGTTTTTTCTTTTTACTGTATGCGACAACCATTTTATCAATTCTTTTTCTCATATCAGCAAGATCTGTCGCAACTGCAAGTATAGCCATGATTTCAGATGAGACGGTTATTTGAAATCCGCTTTTCATCATGAATCCGTCCATTTTACTGCCGATCCCGATAATAATGTTTCTGAGAGCCTGGGCGCTGAAATCTATTGCCCATCCCATTGCTATATTATTAGGGTCAATATCAAGTCTGGTAAGATTTTTCTTTGCCAGCAAGGCATCTGAATAGTTGAATTCATGTTGAATCCTGCTTGTAAGGGCTACCATTGCCAGGTTGTGAGCATTGGTAATTGCATCAATATCTCCGGTAAGGCCCAGACTGAAATCAGTTAAGGGAATACACTGGGCAAGACCGCCGCCGGCTGCCGAACCCTTGATGTTCATGGTGGGACCGCCGGAAGGC
>JAGLNY010000093.1 GCA_023139255.1 Spirochaetales bacterium | reverse complement strand
ATGATCAAATTTTCCTCCGGCATGAAGGGTAGTCATAACAACTTCCACTCCGGGTTTCTTCATTTTTTCATGGATGTCTACAGGAATACCCCTACCGTTATCTTTTACCGTTATACTTTCGTCTATATGAATAACTACATCAATTTTATCGCAATACCCGCCCATAACTTCATCTATGGAATTATCCACAACTTCATATACTAAATGGTGAAGACCGTTTGGTCCGGTTGAACCAATATACATTCCGGGTCGTTTTCTGACGGCTTCAAGCCCCTTTAAGACCTGAATATCCTGAGCAGAATAATCTGTTTGCATACTTTGTTACCTGTTTGTTAGAAGGATAGAATAATTATATATTTTTCCAAAATAAAAGTAAAGGAAACAGTTTCCCTGATGTGCTAATAGTAAAAATAGCATAGTTGTTTATTAGTTAGGACTCCTAATTAATATGTGATTTTATTTATTCTACATGCTTCAAATAGTGTTTGTTTATTAATTAATTTTGTTATGCTGTCACAGTTATATATTCTCATATACCCATGTTATTTCCCATGTTATTTAAGTAATTTTCTTGTCATTCTTACAGCACTGTTATACTATGACCGTTATGAGTAACAACATAAATAACTACAATCTTTTCTGGAAAGAAGCTCTTGTCAGAATTAGGTCTGAGATATCAGAACAAGAATATTTCACATGGTTTAACAGATTGGAATATGAATCATCAAAGCTGAATGAAATTATTTTTTCTGTCCCCTCAAAATTTATTCTGGATCAAATTAAACAGCGTTACTTAATAAAAATCGGCGATATCCTTAACGAACTTACAGGTTCAGATATTAAAATATCTTTTGTCATAAAGAAACAAGCTGCCGCACCAAAAACAACCCAGCTCCCCTCTGCAAAAGAAGAAAACTCAGAACATAAAAACTCACATAAACCAAAAACTGCATCACATAAAAATGAAAAGGCAAGTAATTCCTATTCTTTTGACACTTTTGTTGTTGGTGATAACAGTTCTTTCGCATTTAATGCCTGTATGGCAATTGCAAAAAATCCGGGAACGACATATAACCCATGCCTTATATACGGCGGTGTTGGTTTAGGGAAAACCCATCTTATCCAGTCAATTAATAACTATGTAAACAGCAATATTCAGGAATTAGATATTAAATATGTGACTGCTGAAACTTTTACCAATGAATTTATCAAGGCCGTCGGTGACAGAAAAACCCAACAATTCAAAAATAAATATAGGAAAGTTGATATACTGCTGATTGATGATATTCACTTTCTACAGGGAAAATCATCTACTCAAGAAGAATTATTTCATACTTTCAATGATCTGTATGATTCAAATAAACAAATGGTATTTACTTGTGACCGCCCGGCTTCCGAATTGAAGGAACTCACGGCACGGTTAAGAAGCCGTTTTGAACGTGGCCTTAATGTAGATTTACAACCACCTAATTTTGAGACACGAATGGCCATAATGAGAAAAAAGTGTGAAAAACAATCATATGAAATGTCCAATGATGTACTAACCTTCATTTCTAAAAATATAAATACCAATGTCCGTGATCTGGAATCATCATTAACTAAACTCATTGCTTACTCAAAACTTCTTAATAAAAAAATAACTCTTGAAATTGCACAAGAGCAGTTAAAAGATTCTTATTCATTAAACCGTGAAAAAAGTATCGCAATTGAAACAATACAACGAGTTGTTGCAGATTATTTTAATCTTTCTTATTTTGAGCTAAGGGGAAAAAAAAGAACCCGGGCTATTGCTTTTCCCAGACAAATATCAATGTATATTTCAAGAAAAATGACAGATTATTCAACAACAGAAATTGGATATGATTTTGGTGGTAGGGATCATACTACCGTTATGCATGCTTGCCAACGAATTGAGGGTCTTCTTCAAAGTGATTCTAACATGGATAATGTTATACAAAAACTTACCCGCTCCATAAATGAGTATAGAAGAAATTTATAAATATTTTTATATAATAACTACTTTATAAATTGTGGATTATTGTCCTTCACTTGTGGATAATATGTTATAGTTGTGGATAATGTGGATAAGTTGTTAATAATATTACTTGGTTATTAACAACTTAATTTTGTAATATAATAATGAAGTATAACTAATTACTTGTTTTATTAACATTATCCACAACCCCTACTACTACTACTATTAATATATATATAATAATAGTAATAAATATAATTGTTAATAAAAGGAGATTTTAACAATGAAATTTATCTGTGAAAAAAATACCATTCTAAAAGAAATTGCAATAGCACAGGAAATAATATCTTCAAGAAATGCACTATCCGTTTTATCAAATGTATTATTAGAAACTTCACAGAATACATTAACAATAAAGGCTACAGACCTTAAAATAGGTTTTAAAACACAAATTCCTGTTGAAACAGAAGAAGAAGGAATTACAACTGTTTTTTGTGATAAATTATTGGGAATTTTAAGATCCCTTCCAGAGGGTGATATTGAATTTGAAGATATTGATGAAATTGTAGTAATAAGACCTCTTTTTCAGAAAATGGATTTTAAATTAAGAAGTATATCTCCTGATAAATTTCCAGAACTTAGGATAGCTGAGGAAGAAAGTTTTTTTTCTGTACCGCAAAAAGATTTTATTGAAATGATAAAACAGACAATTTTTTCTGTATCAACAGATGAAACCCGGTTTTTTATGAATGGGGTTTATATGGAACAAAGTAATTCAGGATTAATTATGGTAGCCACTGATGGTAGGAGACTTTCTTATATAAACAAAATAATGGATAAGCCTATACCCATGTTTAAACCAATAATAATACCACCAAAAATTCTTAATCTTATTACTAAACTCTGCAGTGGAGAAGGATCTATAATATTTTCAATTAATGATAATTATATTTTTGTGGAATTTGACTCCCATAAAATATACTCAACACTTATTGAAGGACAATTTCCAAACTATAGGAGAGTTGTTCCGGAAAAACAGCAGTATACAAGTATTATAGATAAAAATTCTTTTCTGGATGCACTAAAAAGAGTTTCTTTACTAGTTGATCAAAAATCAAATAGATTATTTTTGGATATTGATGAAGGGGCCATTACACTTTTTACTGAAGAAAATGATATTGGTATGGCAAGAGAAGAAATTCCCTGTGATTATAGTGGTGAAAAAATACGTTTGGCAGTTAACTATATGTACATGATAAATCCGGTAAAAGCAATTGATACTGAACAATTTATTATTTCATTTACTGAGGCTAATAAAGCAATAACTATAGTTTCTGAACCAGAAAAGGATTTTTTTCATATTATAATGCCAATGCAGCTGGATTAATGAAGGTAATTTCAATAACAACATATAATATTAGAAATCTCGAAAACCAGACAGTTATAACTGATAATAAATTTATAACGCTTGTGGGAAATAATGGTCAGGGAAAAACCAATTTTCTTGAATCTATTTATTCAATTTGTTATGGAAATTCTTTCAGAAAAGCTTCAATTAATCAGATTAAGACATTCAATACAAAAGAAGCATATATAAAAGCTGAAATTCTATTAGATAGTAATGAAAAAATTGAGATTAAATATGTAATAAAAGAAGGAAAAAGATCTATATATATACAGAATAAAGAGATAAAAGATAGAAAAGAACTAATATATACTGTTCCCTGTATTGTTTTTACACATGAGGATATCAATTTTGTTCAAGGAACACCAGAAGACAAAAGAAAGTTTTATAACCAGACATTGACACTATACGATTCTCTTTTTCTTGATGATATAAGAAAGTATAAAAGCCTGCTAAAACAGAGAAATATATTATTGAAGGAAGAAAAATATGATTTTCTTCATATTTACGATTCACAAATAGCTGTAACGGGGATGGAAATCCAGAAAAAAAGAGAGAAACTTATAATAGAATTCAATATGATTTTCCCCCAACTTTTTTCTCTCATAACACAGGAAGAAGAAAATGTTTCTATTGAATACAAACCATCGTGGAAAAATTGTACTTATGCTGACTGTGCCGAAAGAATTCTTCATGATTCCCTGGAGAAGGATAAGAGATACCAAACGACGACTACTGGACCGCATAGAGATAGCTTTTATGTCATAAAAAATAAAAGAAATTATATTGAGACCGCTTCTACCGGACAAAAAAGATTGGTTTCCCTGATACTAAGATCGGCACAAGCTGCGTTTTATACCGGAAAAACCGGAATTAAGCCAATATTTCTTCTAGATGATGTGCTTTTAGAATTGGATATTGATAAGAGAGCCAGGTTTTTGGATAATACAAAAGGGTTTAGCCAGGCTTTTTTTACTTTTCTACCGAGAGAGATATATTTCAGGGAAGGAAGTTTTGAAGGGATAGTATATAATGTAGAAAACGGAGAGTTTAAAAACCGATGAAAAAGGCATCCGAACTAATTGAACAGGTTTTTATCAGTATTGATAGTAACCAACCTGGGGAAGAGAATTATATATCCCTTTTCAGAAGCTGGGAAAAAATAGCAGGAACAGACATTGCATCACATTCGATTGTTAAGGAAATTGAGGATAAAACACTAATAATTGAAGTGGACCACCCAGGATGGTCTCAGTTGTTATCAATTAAGAAACAGGGAATATTGGGAAAAATACGAAAGATGTTCCCTGAATTGGAAATATCAAGGATCAGGATAATATTGTCTTGACACAACCCCTTTTTCATCAGTATACTTCCTCACTCGATGTTATGTGATTGGCATTGAAGTTTATATAACAAATGAAAACACCGCTTCTAGCATCCGCTTTTAGCGAATATATAAGGAGAGCTATCCTTTATGAAAAGAACGTATCAGCCTAGTAGAGTTAAAAGAAATAGAAAATGCGGCTTTCGGGCGCGTATGAAAACCAAGAGCGGCAGGCAAATTCTTGCCCGGAGAAGAAGAAAAGGCAGAACAAAACTGTCTTCAGCAGATGAGAAAAAACCATACTAAAAAAGAACGGTTAAGAAAAAAGTCTGAAATAAGCTGTGTATTTAATGAAGGTAGATCCGTATCCTGTTCAGGTGCGCGGGTATACATCATGTCTAACGGAAAAGAATTTAACCGTGTTGTTTTTATCCCTGCAAAAAAATTTGGTAATGCAGTTGAAAGAAATTTTGTAAAAAGGCACGCAAAAGAAATTTACCGTCAGGAAAAAGAACGGTTTAAAAGAGGCTACGATATTGCAGTCGTTTTTTATCCAGGGACGAAGTATGATTTTTGGAAGCGAAAAGAACAATTCATGTTTCTTTTTAAGAAAGCAGGAATGTTTAATAAGTAACTCTTCTGTTAATTAATATATTTCTATGATATAGATCCTGGATCCTGGGTAAAAACTGATTCTCATAACCGCCTTCAGGAGTTATCATGGATAAGAATACCGTATTAGCAGTTGTCTTTTCAGTACTTATTATTATAGCAGGATTCGCTATTCAGGCAATTTTCTTTGCTCCGGATCCTGTACAGGAAATTATTTCTCCCAATCAACCGCCAACGACAGTAGAACAGCCCACAGCAAAAGTACCTGAACTTCCCGTTTCATCTTCAATTGCAGCCTCAAATCTTACCGATAAGGAAGGATCAATAGTTGCTGTTGGTAGAGATCCTTCTGTAAGAGAAGCAAGTCTTGAGACCGAAGTGTTTGATATAATTTTTGATGCTGACAATGCCTCAATAGCAAGTATGAAAATGAAAAATCACCTTGATGAAGGTATACCTGTAGAACTTATATTCAGGGACACTCCTGAAGATTCAGCATTTAAGCTTTATTTTGGGTATGATACAGAAACCAGATCAGACTACGGTTATTATGTATCCCGACCAGATAATTATACCATTAGATTTACCAGGGATTTTGGTATTATTGGAAAAGACGGTACAATAATGCCGGAAACTTTCAGTTTGGAAAAAACCTTTGTATTCTCAGAAACCGATTATCTTTTTGAGTTATACATTGAGATAAAGAATAGTGTTAACGAGGTTATACCATTAAATTTTAATGGGTTTTCCTATACTCTTGCTTTCGAACCGCAGATTGGCCCGGAGTTTTTTGAAGCTCCGGATGGAAGATATAAATACAGGAAATTCTATACACTGCAAGATGGTAAGAAAAAAGAGGCGAAACCAAAGAATAATGAATATATTGTAGATTCTCTTTTTTCCTGGGCAGCACTGACGGGAAAATACTTTACGGTAATAGGTATTCCAGATACTGCAGACTATACACTTCGTTTATCTACTGGTTCTACGGATACCATTCCCCTAACCTCTTCCATGAAATTTTCCCGTCCTGTTATGAACAGTTCCTTGAACACAGATGTTTTTCGTTTTTATATTGGACCGCAGCAGAAACAGCAACTTTCCCTTTATAACGATGCGGAAGACAATGGTTTTGGGTTAAGGGATTTACAGCTGGAAAAAGCTATGGATTCAAGTTCATGGTTTGGTTGGTTGGAGACTATCCTAAAATGGCTACTTTCAATTTTTTACTCAATGATTCCCAATTACGGAATAGCAATTATACTGCTTACTATTCTCATTAAGGTAGTCCTTTTCCCGATTACAAGGAAATCATATCAGTCAACAGCAAAAATGCAGGAGCTTAATCCGAAAATCCAGGAAATTAAGGAAAAATACAAAGACAACTCAGCAAAAATGAATCAGGAGATGTCAGCATTATATAAAAGGGAAAAAGTTAACCCAATGGGAGGATGTCTCCCAATGCTTCTGCAGTTCCCGATTTTTATTGCTCTGTATGGTCTTTTAAACAAACATTTTGAACTAAGAGGAGCAGTTTTTATTCCCGGCTGGATAAGCGATCTTTCTTCTCCTGAAACGATATGGAACTTTTCTCCGGTTACTATTCCCTTTATTGGAAATGATCTTCGCCTGCTGCCAATTTTGTATGTAGCAACTATGGTATTTTCTATGAAAGTCAGCCAGTCGGCGGCATCAAGTACCAGCAGCAATGCAAACATGACCAAAATCTTTACTTATGTTATGCCGATAATGTTTTTCTTTATTCTATATAATGCACCATCAGGGTTAATTCTTTACTGGACGGTTATGAATATTTTCACTGTCCTCCAGCAGCAGATTACAAATAGAATCCAGCATAACAAGGCCGAAGGAAAAAGAGAAACTCCAAAGTTTAAAATAGTTAATAAATTCAATAAATCCCAAAAGAAGAAAAATATAAAAAGATAATTAACGAGGTGTTTTTTTACCAACAGAGCAGGTAATGAAATATCTCCTGAAATAGGTGGAAAATAATGATAAGAGAATTTGAAGGAAAAACTGAACAGGAAGCAATAGATAATGCAATCAAGGAATTAAACCTTGACAGAGAGGATTTTGATGTTGAGATAATCGAGAGTGAAAAAAAAGGTCTTTTCAGGAAAGGGTCGGTAACAATTAGAATACACCTGGACGAGGATGACCCACCCCAGGAAGATGTGCAAGGGGAGGCCCGGGAAGATTCAACTGATTTTGAGGATAAAGTAGTTACTTACGTTACGAATATTCTTGATAAAATGGGCTTTCCCGGAGAGGTTTCTGTTGCTTTCAGAAGAGATTATAAATTAGGTTTAAATATTGATTCGCCTGATTCCGGTATTATTATAGGTAAAAAAGGTAAAAACCTGGATGCCCTCCAACTTATAACAAATGTGTTTTCCGGACAGCTGGATAATTCAAAAAAGGTAATTATTGACAGTGAAAACTATCGATTAAGACATGAAGAATACCTGGTTAAGCTTGCATACAAAACAGCCGAACATGTTAAGGACTCGAAAAGATCCAGGCTTCTGGAACCCATGAATCCATTTGAGAGAAGACTGATTCATACCGCTCTCAACGATATATTGGATATTGATACCAGAAGCGAAGGTGACGGACTTTATAAACAGGTCAGGGTTTTTTATAAAGGAATTCAGATCTGATCTGTTATCAGAAGCGGAACAATGTTTTCGGAGGGAAAATATGCAGAGAAAAAACAACAAATCGCATCTGTTTACTTCAGAATCTGTTAGTGAGGGGCACCCTGATAAACTTTGTGACCAAATTTCGGATGCAGTACTTGATGCCTGTTTAAGGGATGATCTCAATTCACGGGTAGCATGTGAAACTTTTACAACAACCGGGATGGTTCTGGTTGGTGGTGAAATCACTACGGAAACCTATGTTTTTCTGCAAAAGCTTGTGAGGAAAGTTGTAGAAGAGATTGGATATACAGATCCTGACTATGGGTTGGACTTTCAATCGATGGCAGTTCTTAACACTATTCATACACAATCCCCTGACATCTCACAGGGCATTGCGATTAAGGAAGGTGTTAATAAAGGGCTTCAAGGTGCCGGTGATCAAGGGATGATGTTTGGATATGCATGTGATGAAACTCCTGAGCTCATGCCTGCCCCAATAATGTTTAGTCATAAGCTTCTGAAAAGGGCAGCGGTCTTACGTAAAAAGAAAGAAATTGGATGGATGAGGCCTGATGCAAAAAGCCAGGTAACCCTACGATATGATAACGGTACACCGGTTCATGTAGAAACAGTAGTAATTTCACATCAACATAACCCAAACGTTTCCCAGGAAGAAATTCGGGAATCACTCATTGAGCAAGTTGTTAAACCGATACTCGAACCAACAGGTTTGTTTAATGAAAAAACCAGGATATTCACAAACCCAACCGGTAGATTTGTGATTGGCGGTCCCCAAGGGGATTCGGGGCTGACAGGCAGGAAAATTATTGTTGATACTTATGGCGGCATGGGTCGGCATGGGGGTGGTGCTTTCAGCGGGAAGGATCCTTCAAAAGTTGATCGATCCGGGGCTTATATGGCCAGGTATATAGCGAAAAACCTTGTTGCTGCCGGTCTTTGTCGGCGATGTGAGATTGAGATTGCCTACGCAATAGGCATTCCCGAGCCTATATCTGTACTTGTTGAATCCTTTGGTACAGGAAAAATCCCGGACAACCGTATTGAGGAAATAGTAATAAAAGAGTTTGATCTTACTCCTGCCGGAATTATAGACAACCTTAATCTTTTAAATCCCATTTACCAAAAAACAGCGGCATATGGGCATTTTGGAAGAGAAGGGTTTTCATGGGAAGAGTGTAACAAGGTAGAAACACTGAAAAAGTATCTATGAAGTCAGAAATGACTTTCTATATAATCAGTTAAAGAAAGTATTTTATCTGCAGAAAATTGTGCTCCATGCTGACCAATAATTTCCCCGGCAAGATAAGAGGCCAGAAGGCCACTGTCATGAGGGGATAGTAACCGGCACAAACCCAGCAGGAATCCTGCTGCATATACATCCCCGGCGCCAGTTGTGTCCACAGGATCCTTTCCTTTTACAGGGATAGCGTGTATTCTCCCGTTATTGCATATAAAAGAACCATGCTTTCCATTCTTAACGATAGCGGTTTGACAGAGTTTTCCCATGCTTTTTACACACTCATAAGCATCATAGTTATCAAATAGAATTCTCGCTTCCTCATTATTGGCAAACACGATATCAGCATGTTCGTCGATAATATCCAGAAAGGCAAGACGGTTTCTGCTTACAGCAAAGGGATCAGCTATATCAAAGGATATCTTGGTCCCGGCTTTTTTAGCGGTTGATATTCCTGCTAGAATTGATTTTTTTTGAGAATCTGTATCCCACATATATCCGGTGAAGTGGAAAAAATCAGCTTTTTGTATCAAAGATTTGCTAATATCATTCGGACTGAATAATCTGTTTGCTCCCAGATACGTATTCATGGTTCTCTCTGAATCCGGTGTTATCAGAATTATGCTGGAACCGGTTGGGGCGCCGCATTGTGAAAGTTTATCAAAAACCGACAGCTCCTGAAGGCGGTTTTTATAGATACTGCTGAATTCATCCAAACCAACCATACCGGCAATAGCTGCAGTAACTCCGAGAGAAGCTAGAGTAATTATAGTATTTGGACAGGATCCGCCGCAGCTGTAAGCAATCTCTTTATCGGAGATAAAAGACAACAGTTCTTTTCGCCGTTCCTCGTCTATTAGATGCATAGTTCCTTTGTGCAGTCCAAGCACTTCAAGATCATCCTCTGTTATCTGGGTAATGATATCTATAAGTGGATTTCCTATGCCATATACTTTTGGAACCATATGTGTATATTATCTGGAAAGTATTAACGATACAAGTTCAATCTTTTTGCCATAATGATATAAACATGATTTGCTGCAGCCTCACACTTCTCTTTTTTCGAATTGCAATCAATAAAAAGTGAAGCATAAACAGGTTCCTCTATATGCATTATTATTTTAGATGGGAAAAATTTTCTTTTAATCTGTATTTCCACAATAGGAATAATAGGGATATTAAAAAACCGTGCAATTGCAAATGCGCCGGGCATAAAAGGACGAAGCTTCTGGGTTCCGTTCAGCATCTCTCCTTCAGGGAAAAAATGAATGGAATATGAGCTGGGGCTGCGTAAAAGTTTACCAATAGGACGTATGATTTCTCCTGGATTATTTTCCGGGATAGGCAAACTTCTTAAAAGGCGGACAAAAAAAGATAATCCCGGGATTCTAAATGTTTTCTCCAAGCCGGTAAAATAAACTTTATTGGGCCAAATAGCTGCAGCAACAAAACCCGGGTCAAGATAATGACAATGATTGGAGACAAAAACAGCATTTCTAATACCCTTAAGATTTGACCTTCCCTTGATTCTGAATGAGAACAGGAGAGGGTAGACAATCAATTGAAACAAAAAAACTATACTGAACACAATCCTGGAAAAAAAATAAAACATTCTGGATTCCGGGAGAATAGTTATTTTACTATCCTGTTTTTCCATAAAAATCCTTTTTCTGTAAGTGTGAAATAAATTCCTCTTAAAAGCATATATATAACAAGGGAAAAAGACCAGGGATAGAGTAAAGCTATATGTATTGGGAAATGGTTAAAGGCAAGTACAGCAATCCATGAAGCGCATAGTGAAACAACTCCGACATACAGCAAAAATGGTATAGATATCGGTGAGCTAAGGAGATAAAAAATAAAAAGCCAGGAGGGAAGAGTGACAAAGAACAAAAAGGCAGGAATCAGGAATATCAGGATAATCATTTTTTTATCGAAAAAGTCAAATATACATTTGGTTATACCCTGAATAGCCGCTTGAAAGGAGTCATACATTGTGCAGGAAACAACTGTCCCAATACGGAGGAAAACCTGGCGAAATCCGTTTCTAATGAGAAGTCTCCCCATGTGTATATCATCGGTCAGAACTTTCGGTATTGATGCATACCCGCCGACAGTCCAGTACGCCGCCGCCCGTATGCAGAGGTATTGCCCTATCGCCAAGCCGAATATGGGGTGCTGTATTTTTTTCTGTATCCAAACCGGGGTAAAAAAAACCATATTCAGGAACATCAGTGATAATACAGGTCCAATTGATTTTACTGATAAATTCTGGCGGGGGTACCCGGATAGAAAATCAACATCATGATACTCAAGATTTGTGACGGCAAATGAAACACTCTCTTTTTTATGTATTGTGTCTGCGTCTGTGAATAGAAGAATTTCACCCGTTGCTTCTGCCGCCAACTGGTGCAGTGCGTGATTTTTACCGTACCAGTCTTCAGGAAGCGGTTTTCCGCGTACAATTCGAATATAACTATGTTCAGCCTCATATCTTGATAGAATTTCCCAGGTTTTATCTGATGAAATATCGTCCAGGACAACTATTTCATAATTTGAGTAAGTTTGGTTAAGTAAAGAATCCAAACACGGGCCAATGTTATGTTCCTCATTTCTTACAGGAATTAAAACTGACACCATTGGGCCGTTAGTTACAAATGGGCGCAAAGAATTTCTGTAAATGAATATAAGGTTTCTTACAGACATATAAAGAGCAAATAATCCGACAGCAGCTACGATCAGTATGTAAATTTCTTCCCACAGCATTACCAACAGGCTATAGAAACTGTGTTGGTTGGTCAATGATGAATTATGGTATGTTATACTATTATTATGAAAATTGTTAAAAGGATATGTTCAAGTAGACAAAGAAGGTTTTCTTGGGCGTGCTTCTTTAAAATTGGGAGATCAGGTTGTTTTTCATGAGCTTAATACATTTGATAAAGAAGTGTTTGACGAATGGGGTATTTCCGATTCTTTATTCATCAAACAGAAAAAAGTAAATACCGGACCACCCCCATCCTATAAGAAAACAAAAGGGGAAATAGCAAAGGAAATGAAAGATATATGAAAACTACTCTCACTGCCACCCGAAAAAAAGGTTTCTTAAAAAACATTTAAAGGAACACAGCTTACACTTCCCTATTAATTGTATTTAAAAACCCTTTTATTTCCTCCTCCTGCGTAAGATCCGAAATACAAAACGCGAACCCTTTACCACCAAGTTCCCTGGCAATTGTTAGCGCACCTTTGGATGTAACATAGAGCTGGCAGAGTTTTCCACTGTCCCGAATCTGCTTCAATAACGGCAGCCACTCCTCCGGTGGAGGCTGCCCATCCCCGGGAATCCACTGGATGCCGCGCAGGTTTCTCAGAGAGAGGAGCATACCCAAGTGGGGAATCTGTCCCTTGCCATCCAAATGATAAAATGCGTGTTCCAGATGATCGCAGCAAGAGGCCAGGTCGGGCAGGATGAACCTCTCAAACATTTCCGGGGAAACCATATAGGAAAAATCGCTCTGAAGCATGTAACACCTCGCGGGTGACCAGATGGGGGCCCAGGGGCAAGTACCCCTGCCGGCTTTCTCAATGATACTGTAGAGTTCGTTATAGTAGCGAATCCACAACCGTGTAATTTCCGAGGCAAGCCGGGAAACTTCTTCCGGTTCGTCATACAGTTCAAAAAGAAGTTTTTGGGTAGTACGCAGACTGGCAAGGATATCCAGGTTTCCGCCGAGATCGGTAAAACCGACACATACTTCATTTCCCCAGGTTTCTACGGCGGCCTGGGTCAGGTTTCGAATATAGTTCCACCAGAGGTTGTCTTCCCGGTAGGACAGCCGCATCGTCTGAATATTTGTATCAGTCTCCGGTTCGAACCAGACTGTATCCTTTTCTCTGTTTACCTTTGCGCCAAGGAAACCCGCAGCGATACCTGGACCGAAGTTTATCCACCATCGGGGCCACGAGTCTCCGTAATAAGTCTCCGTTTCAAGCTGCTGCTGGTACCTATGGATTACCTCACTAACAGGCGTGTCGAGAGGGAAGTTGCAAACAAACCGGGGGGACGATTCCGGGTTTTCGAAAACCACCATTGGCTGGTTGAGCTCACCTTTCCACCAGGCTGTCCAGCGTTTTTCATGGCGTGTCCTGTCAGTATTGCTGAATCGAATCTTTTTTTCCATAAATTTCTTCCTTTACTTATTCTCTATTAATAAGTATGTCTCCATTGCTTTCTATAACAGTTTTATACCAATAGGCGGAATCTTTGAGTGTTCGTTTGCCTGTGGTGTAATCCACATATACAATTCCAAAACGCTGCTTATAGCCCATGGCCCACTCAAAGTTATCCATAACAGACCAGAGAAAGTAACCATTGGCTTTAACACCATCTGTTATAGCCCGATGGAATTCGGTCAGATATTCGGTAACAAAATCAATTCTCTGCGGATCGTGGATCCTGCCGTCCGCGTGAATCCAGTCACAGTTGCCCATACCGTTTTCAGTGATCACAATTGGAAGCTTGTATCTTTCATAGAGGAACCTGGGTCCCCAGTAGAGAGCTTCCGGTGTTAATTCCCATTCCATGGTTGTCAGAGCCGGACCGGGCGGAGCAGGAGGTGTGATAATATCCCCCCTATCTGTTTTGCTGATAAACTTACCGTGATATATATTGACCCCATAAAAATCGAGAGGCTGGCAGATAGTTTCCATGTCACCGTCTATGATCTTAGGCATATCCTTCTGGAAAAGTTTAATACCATCTTCCGGATACCGGCCAAAGATAACCGGATCGGCAAACCATGTGTTATTCAAACAGTCACTGGCTGTAATAGAAAACATACACTTGCGGGCGGCTTCTATGGCCTCAGGAGTATCATCAAGGGGCATCTTAACCATACCCATAGGTGCGGTACCTATTATAGAATTAGTTCGGGCGTACGCACGGATTACTTGAACGGCCTTACCATGCGCAAGGAGTGAATGATGAGCAGCCAGGAGAACATCAGCGAACCCCAGCTTTAGACCCGGGGCATGGTATCCTGTCTGATGCCCAAGCCCTATGAAACATTGGGGTTCATTCTGTGTTATCCAGTGTGATACCCTGTCAGAAAGTCTTTCAACAATGAGTTGCGTATACTCTGCAAACCAGTCTGCGCTGTCGCGATTGAGCCACCCCCCCTTGCAATAGAGGGCATAGGGAAAATCCCAATGGAACAGTGTTACCCAGGGATCCACTCCATTTCTCAGCAGCGAATCAATAAGCCGGTCATAGAACTCAAGACCTTTCTCATTGACCTTTCCCGTACCGTCCGGAAGTACCCGCGGCCAGGAAATAGAGAGCCGATAAGCTTTGAGCCCGATTTCCGCCATCAACCCGGTATCTTCTTCATACCTGTGGTAGTGATCACATGCAATCTCGCCTGTATTATCTGACCATATTTTTCCAGGCTGACGGCACATCATGTCCCAGACTGAAAGACCTTTACCATCCTCATACGCGCCGCCCTCAATCTGGTAGCTTGCTGCTACTGCACCCCAAACAAAATTTTTTGGGAAACCCATCTGTTCCTCCTGTCTTTTTTATCAAATAGCATTAGTAGTTTATGCCAGGGCAACCTGTTTTGGCCCTTTTGGTTCTGTTGATAATATTTCATCCAGTAGTTCCGATTTAAGTCTGTTTTTTATTTGTTGATAACCAGCTAAATCAGCAACATTCCTCAATTCATCCGGATCTTCCGATAGGTCAGTTAATTCCTCCTCACCTGTCTGATACCTGACATATTTATATTTCCCGGTTACAAGTACTTTAGATGAACAATCGTTTGTACCGTATCCATTCCTATACTCGACAAGGCATTTATTACGTACCGATATGTCTTTGTTCATAAGATGCGTTACCTGAGAGACACCATTCATATAAGGCATAAGGGGTATCCTGGCTAAATCACAGAGAGTTGGAGCTAAATCAATATCGGAAAAAAGTGTATTAGACACTTTATTTTTAATCATAGAGGGACAGTTGATAATCAGCGGTGTATTGATCAACCCTTCATAAAAAAACGGGCCTTTAAACCACAACCCGTGGTCTCCTAACAACTCCCCATGATCTGATGTAAACACAATGACAGTATCATCCCGAATGCCTTCTTTTTCCAGAGCAGCAAGTATTTTCCCTATATTTCTATCAATTAGATCCACCATCCCATAAGTATGAGAAATCAATTCACGGGTATAGCTCTCTGATATTCCGTCAGGATGCCGGGCAGGACAAGATCCTTTTCGGTTCCATTCACCCCTGAAATGCTGGCAATAGTGTTTTGGGCGATTTTCTCTATCCCCATCTTCCCTAACGGGCATAATAACATCCGATTTATCATATTTTTTTGCGGCTGCTACAGGAGGATTAAAAGGGTAATGCGGGTCAGGAAAACTAGCCACGAGAAAAAACGGTTTGCCAGGATTTCTTCCATGTTTAATGTAATCATTAACTCTATCAGAAACGAAAGCAGAGTCGTGAAGTTCCTCCGGCAATTCCCTTGTTCCCGATTGCATGGGACCTGAAATATTATTAAGTTTAAGCATTTCATTTGTGCCGCCATTCCTGTAGAACCATTCTCCATAATGTGCCAAAGGAGCCGTGTGGCCAAGAGTTAGTTCCACATGCTCAAAGCCCCAATAAGGACCAGTCCATTTGCTTGCTTCTTCCCTTTTTTTCCAGAGATGCATAGACTCCATATTCCCGGCATCTCCACCGTGCGGGGTGAAATGGATTTTTCCAATACTGGCAGTCTGATAACCATTTTTTTGAAAATGACCCGGAAGAGTCTCACATTCAGGAATATTCAAACCATTTGTCCATAAACCGTGATTTCGTATGTTTTTCCCAGTGAAAAGGGAAAGTCTGCTGGGCATGCATATAGGATTTGCAACATAATTACAGTCAAACCTTATACCTTCGGCCGCAAGTTTATCAAGATTTGGTGTTTGGCAAACGGAATTACCATAGCACCCAAGGCTGTCTTTTCTTTGCTGGTCTGTTATAAGAACAAGTACATTCTTCATTTTTCCTCTTTTTACACAACATCTCTCAATGCGGCAGCATTGCTTTGCAAGTGCTTAAATTCAACGTGTTCGATCGCTTTCCAGTATCTCCAGAAGGCGGTTAGACATTCTGTTGACAGTATCGGGATCTTCTGAAGCCAGATTTCTTATCTGACCGATATCAACTGAAAGATCGTAGAGTTGCGGTTGACACAAATTACCGGTCTCGATACCGGTATTTGCTTGAGTCGGCGGACCGTCATTAGAAGGAATGAAAACATAATGATCATCACGTAAGACATTCTTAAACTGACGCCCTTCGGTTAACAATTCTTTACGCCCGGTTCGGCTTTGACCGAGCAGGGCAGGCAGGACATTTAGGCTGTCGGGCCCGGCTTCCGGAGATAGGCCCATACCTGTCAGGGACGCGAAAGATGCAAGAAAATCAACATGGCTTACCAGGGCTTCAGATTCGCCGGGCTTTACTGTTCCGGGCCATCCAAGTATAAAGGGTACCCGCGTACCGCCATCAAACATACTGTATTTACCGCCTCGCAGGGGACCGGCCGGGCAGTGATCGCCGCACAGATCAACCGCTCGGTCTTTATAGCCATCATCGAGAACCGGACCATTATCACTGGAGAATATGACGATAGTATTTTCCTTTAGATTTAGCTGTTCAAGTGTGTTCAGTATTTCTCCGACACACCAATCCATCTCGACGATCACATCGCCTCGCGGGCCCATTTCAGTGGCACCGGCAAACCGTGGTCCCGGAATACGCGGGACATGCGGTTGGTGGAAGGCGTAGTACAGGAAAAACGGTTGATCTTTTTGTTTTGTAACGAATGAGACTGCCTGTTTAAGAAATACTTCAGCCATTTCCTCGTCTTTCCAAAGAGCAGCCGTACCACCTTTCATATATCCGATACGGCTAACCCCATTGACAATACTCATGTCATGACCATGACTGTATTTCATCTTCAGAAGCCCGGGGTTCTTTCGGCCTGTCGGTAGTCCCGGAAACGGCTTATCCCTATTGTAAGTCACTTCGATTGGATCATCAGCATCAAGTCCCACCACCTTTCTATCCTTCACATATACACAAGGTACCCGGTCGTTTGTTGCTGCCATAATAAAGGAATCATCAAAACCGATATCAAGGGGTGTATTGGTTATCTTGCTGTTCCAGCAGAGGTTGCCATCACCAAGTCCCAAATGCCACTTACCTACGACTGCTGTTGTGTATCCAGCTTGTTTGAGCATGGATGATAAGGTCTGTGAGCCGGGCGGGATAATCATGGGAGCATCCCCGGCCAGTATTCGGGCACGTTCGTTGCGACATGGATAGGAACCGGTAAGCAAGCTGTATCGCGAAGGGGTGCAGGTTGCTGCTGTCGCGTAGCCTTCGGTGAACCTCAGGGATTCGGTGGCAAAATTATCCAGATTTGGTGTAGGAATGTGTGTTGAACCATAGCACCCTATATCTCCAAATCCGAGATCATCGGCATACATGATAATGATATTGGGGTTTTGACTATCTCTCAACACTATATTGTTCTCCTTCCCTGAATCGAATATGAGAATCCGGACTAATAGGGGATTTCCTTTCGTGACCCGGAAAGCCCGAAGCCTGTACTGACAATTTCACTTTTTGTAAGTGTCTCACTGCGTTTATCCGGCTGCCTGCCGCCTATATGGATTCGAAAGGACCTGGGCTCAAGAACACACCGGCCATCAGCATCTATTAGTGCCATCTGGCGCGCGCTCAGTGAAAATTTAACTTTTTGCATCTCCCCTGGCTTCAGATGGATACGCGTAAACCCCTGCAGCTCCCACCGGGGAACCACAACTGAGGATTTAAGAGGTTCAAGGTAAAGCTGCACAACCTCATCACCAGCTCTTTGACCGGTGTTTTCAATCTGTACGCTGACTTCAACAGATTCCCCAGGCACCACCGTTTTCCGGTCTATGACAGGCTTGCGGTAACTAAAGTCTGTGTAGCTGAGTCCATAACCGAAGGGATATAGCGGCTCCTCTTTTAAATAGCGATAAGTTCTTCCCCTCATATTATAATCCTCAAAGAGCGGCAGTTGATCAATAGATTTAACGAAAGTGACAGGCAGTCGGCCTGCAGGGTTATAGTCACCGAAAACAACTTCAGCCAATGCTGTGCCGCCCTCCTCTCCGGGATACCATGTTTGAAGTATTGCAGAAACAGAAACATGTTCATGTGCATAATTGATAGATACAGGGCTTCCACTGGATAGAACGATTATTATAGGTTTTCCTTTTTTCATAACCGCTTTCAATAATCGCTGCTGGATTTCTGGAAGGTCAATACTGTCACGGTCCCCTGCAAAATTTGACAGGGATGCAGCACCTTCCTCTCCTTCTATCTCTGAGTTGATGCCCAGACAGAGAATTACAACATCTGCGCGTTCGGCAGCTGCACAAGCCTCGCTAAATCCTTCCGTAGCTTGTACTCCCCACTCGTCTTCTTCATTGATAAGCCAGTCACAACCACGGGCATACATAATCTCGGTTTCAGAATCCACTAGCGAACGAATTCCATCTAAAAATGTTACTGTACCAGAAGGAGTACCGCTATAGTTACCAAGCAAGACACTATTATCATGAGCATTAGGACCGATTACAGCTATACATTTTAAATCCTTTTCCAATGGTAATATGTTCTCACCATTTTTAAGAAGCACTATTGATTCACGGGCCATCTGTAAAGACAGGTGCCGGTGTTCTTTGCAATCGTTCACTGAGTAAGGAATCTGAGTATAAGAAACTCTCTCAGGAGGATCAAACATCCCTAACTGCATACGTGCACGCATAAGCCTGGATACTGCAAGATCTATGGTTTCTTCTTCAATCAGCCCCTTCTTTACTGCAAGAAGCAAGCTGTGATAAACTTTGCCGCAGTTCAGGTCGCAGCCGTTTTTCACAGCCAGGGCTGCAGATTCTTCAGGTGAACTTGTGATCTTATGATGCTGGTGGATATCACAGATAGCTTTGCAGTCGGAGACCACATACCCTTCAAAACCCCATTCTTCCCGGAGGATCTTCTGCAGGAGGGTCTTGCTGGCACAGCAGGCTTCATCATTGGTTCGGCTGTATGCCCCCATGACTGAAACTGCCTTACCCTCCACCACACAAGCCTTAAAAGCGGGAAGGTAGGTCTCCCGTAAATCCTTTATACTAACCCGGGCATTAAATTGGTGCCTTAACGCTTCCGGACCACTATGCGCGGCGAAATGTTTGGGCGTAGCTACTATTTTAATGTACTCCGGATCATCACCCTGAAGGCCTTTAATAAAAGATATTCCCATACGCCCGGTTAAAAAGGGATCTTCACCATAAGTCTCCTGGCCTCGACCCCAGCGGGGATCACGAAAAATATTTACATTAGGACTCCAGAAGGTCAGTCCTTTATACATATCATGATCACCCTGCCTTACATACTCATGGTGCTTGGCCCTGGCTTCGTCAGAAATCGCATCAGCTACTCTATGCATCAATTTTGTATTAAAGGAGGAGGACAATCCAATTGCCTGGGGAAACACAGTAGAAATTCCGGACCGCCCAACGCCGTGAAGGCATTCGTTCCACCAGTTGTACTCGGGTATACCCAGGCGTGGAATTGAAGACGCGGAATGAATCATCTGAGCAACTTTCTCATCAAGTGTCAGCCGGGAAACAAGGTCATCTACCCTCTCATCAATCGGAAGATTATAATTTTGCCATACCTGCCTGTCATTCTGTTTGTTCATTTATTATCCTTTAATCGCACCTGCTAATGAGCCGCGGGTAAAATATTTTTGGAATATGAGATATATGATCACCATAGGAATTAAACTTATGGCTAATGATGACATTATAGCTTGATAGTTTGTTGAGTTCGTACCCT
>JAGLNY010000092.1 GCA_023139255.1 Spirochaetales bacterium | reverse complement strand
TTTATTATCCTTTAATCGCACCTGCCAATGAGCCGCGGGTAAAATATTTTTGGAATATGAGATATATGATCACCATAGGAATTAAACTTATGGCTAATGATGACATTATAGCCTGATAGTTTGTTGAGTTCGTACCCTGGAAGTTACTGATAAATGCCTGCAGAGTAGTATTATCCGGTTTTAAATATAATAAACCCGGAACAAGATTGTTCCATATATGAGGAATTGAAATAATCATAAATGTAGTAACAGGAATCTTACCAAGTGGAAAAACTATTGATCGGAAATAAATCATTCTGCCTCCTCCGTCCAAAAGAACAGATTCCCTGATTTCTTTAGGGATGGTGGCATAATAATTTGTAAATATCATTGTCGAAAGGGCACCTCCCTGACAATAAAGGAGAATTAGTGCCAGATGTTTATTATATAAACCCAAAGATGTAATAATCAAATACTGCGGCAGCATAACCATTATCGGAGAAATTACCATCTGCAGTAGAAAATAATTAAATATCCAGAGATGCCAACGCTTGGTAAAACCCGCAAGCGTATGCCCGGTAGCCATACCTAATAATGAGCCAACAACAATTGATACTGTTGATATATATATAGTAGTTATCAGGGATTTTATAAAATTTTTATTTGTGAAGATGGAAAGCCAGCCATTAAAGGCTACGTATGGCTTCATGAAATCTTTTATCTCCTTTTCAGACACCTGATATTTTTCCGCAATCTGGTGAAAAGTGTAGTTTGGGTTTATATAAATACCTGGATCCATATTCATTTTTTCTTTGAATAGATTTGGGTCCAGACTATAGAAAACCATAGCATTCTTATATCTGCTGTCCATATTAAATTCCGCTAATTCAGGGACCCATAAATGAAGCTCAGACATATGAGCGGTCGGTACAAAAGTACGTATTATCAGTATATAAAAAGGAAATAGGGTCATCAGGGAATATAGAGCAAGAAATCCAATAACCAGCCCCTTTCTTAATCTTTTTATTCTTTTTTCTTTGTTCATTTTTTCCTCTGGATTATACTTTTTGCGTAACCAAACCGTAGTTTAACTTTAGCTGGCATTGAGTTTTATCAAATGACTAATATTGTAGTTTTTTCTGGAGCCTTATCAATAGAACGGCAATTATCAATAAAGGGAAATAGATAACAATCGACATAGACACAGTCTGGGCAAATGTACCGGGTAATGCAGAAGATGACCCCGCACCCATTCCTGTTATAAACAGAACAATAGAAAAGAATAGAACACTCTCATTTCCGGACAGGGCACCAAGAGCAATAGGCTCTCCGAAAACGGCGAATGACCCGACCATACAAAAAATGGTTAAAAGAATGATTGACGGTATAATTTGGGGGAAATAGATATATCTTAATTTGTTAATATAGCTGCAACCATCAATATCCGCGGCATCAATTGTATTTTGCGGAATTGTCAGTAATCCGCTTAAAAAAATTACCATATTAAACCCGGCAGAACGCCAGCCTATGATAAACGGGAGTGCGATAGAAGCAACTATTTCATTCTTAAGGTTAATCCCTTCTTTTATAATATTCATTTCTATCAATATCAGATTGACTGTGCCCCAGTCCTTGGCTAATAGAAGTACCAGGAAAAGACCGATGCCAAGAGAAGAGATCATGTATGGTAAAAAAATAATTGTAAAGAAGAAATTCTGCATTTTAAGTTTATTTTCAAACATCAGTAATGCCAACGGCAGACCGAACAGGAATACAAAAAAGTAATTGATAATTGCAAATACAAACGTCCTTAATACTGAACGTAAAAAAAGGGGAGTCATAGATGAAGTAAAAATAGTAATAAAATTTTTAATTCCAATAAAATTGTAATCAGTATCCTGAATGCTAAGCTTGTCAGTAAATGATATTGGAAGAGCTATAAGTAAAGGAAGAATAGTTAATACACTGAACAGTATAAGCTGTGGTGAAAGAAAAGCGACATCAATTAATGTATCTTTTGATTTTTCTTTTCTAAAGGAGGTTATTTTTTTCATCTTGCGTTTGTCCTCTCCAAATCGTTATTATGCATGTGAAACAATCACCGGACCGATATATTTTACTTCTACATAACCCGGCCCGGTGTTTTAGTTGTAATTATTTCCCTGACAGTTCGGGATAAGCAATTTCCCAGCGATCCTGCCATGTTTTAAGAACATCTTCCAGTGATATTTCACCAGTTAGGTAGTCCTTATAAACTATCATTATATCGACACCGCTTATAACATCAGCCGCCGCTGGCTCTTTGAATACTTTTACTTCTCCGGCTGGGGCAACTATATTTACAAAGCTCCCCGGGTATTTCCCTGAGAGCACCGGTTGAATGAATTCTGCATACTGAACCCCTGCCAGATCTACACCCCCGGCACTACTCATATCCATATATGGTACGGAAGAGAGGAGTTCTGCCCGCTGCTTAACAATTTCAGGACTCTGATACCAGATAAAGAATTTAACAATCTCAGGATATTCGGGTTTATCTTCCCAGGCTTTATAGATTACTGAACCTGTGGTGAGCCATCCCGGATTAAGCCAATAATTACTGCTGCCGTTTGCCGGAAGAGGGAAGCCGCTCAACTGTGCTCCCGGATCGGCATCCATCACCTTGTCCCATAACCATGGGCCATGATAGGCAATAATACTCTTTTTTGCAATAAATGATGCTTCATAGTCCGTATCCCAGGCCCTTGTCCAGAATTCTTTTGGCAGGTATGAGGCGTCATAAAGTTCCTTCACCTTTGAAAGTGCCCGTGCATAAGGTCCGTCAGCATCTGTAAATGAAGTTTCCCCCAGATATGGTTTTATAAAATCTTTACTCCCGTCAGATAAGGAGAAAGCTAATCCATCCAGCAGTAATGCTATTGACCATGGTGCACCACCGCCAAAATCAAACACATAGTTTATACTGTCAGAACCCTCCGCATACTCCTTGAGAGAAGCCATGGCACTCTCAAATTCAGCCCATGTGTTAATATTACTCATATCTACACCGGCAGCATCAGTAATATCTTTGTGATAAACCATTGACCAGTATACCGGACCACGAAGTATCCTTAAGGCGGGGATATATCCCTTAAAACCCAGAAGTTTTTGCCATAACGCTGCAACATCAAATGTCATGAGGTCCCAGTAAGGATAGTCAATTGTATTAAGATCTACATAGTCCATGTAAGTTTCTTTGTCAATGAAGGGCGATCCTGCACCACATGCCGGAGGATCACCGGCAGCGATCCTTGCCTTCAGTAATTGGCTCTGGTCTTCATTGTAGCTGATAGTTGTAATAGTAACATGGGGATTATCCCTCATGTATTGGGCCACAATCTCCCGCTGTGCATTTTCATACTCAGGCTGTAGTGCAATAAATTCAAATTCAACTTTCTCTGTGACAGCTTCTTTCTGTGCACCGCCAAAAAGTGATGCCATAACAAAAACCACAAGTATAAACGAAAACACCATTTTTTTCTTTGTCATTTTTTT
>JAGLNY010000091.1 GCA_023139255.1 Spirochaetales bacterium | reverse complement strand
TTTTTACGGATTGTCTTTCAATGATTTCAGGTTGAATAACATAATGCCTTTTTAGAAATCTGTCTTTTGTGATTTTATTTATAAGGTTAGCCACTGTTAATTCCCCCAGTTTCCCCAAATCATTGTTTATTGTGGTTAATTTTGGATTTATTAGACTGCTGAAAGGAATATTACCATACCCGATAATTGATATATCCTCCGGTATACGTATTTTGTTTAACCTTAGAAGATCAATTAAATAGATGGCAATTGTATCGGTTGTGGTGAAAATCGCGGTAACACCTGAATTACAGATTATATCAATCTGTTTCTCAATATCCTTGTTTGCCTGGAAGTACCCATTCTGGAACTCAACTTCCAGGAGGAATTTCAGGTCTATTTTCTTTTTCCCCAATATATCCAGAAAACTATCTACCCTTTCTTTGAATATGCTGTATTTTAATTCGCCTGTTATTATACCAATCTGTTTATGGTTTTTCTGTAATAAGTATTCAGCAGCAATTTTACCACCTAATTGGCTATCAACATTGGCAAAAGCAACCTGGTTTTTGTAACCTTTTTCATATCTATCAGCAAAGGCCAAAGGAATATTTTTATTAAGTATTTTATCTACTAATATTTTATCTTTTTTTTCACATCCGGATACCATTGAACCAAAAACAATCACCCCATCAACCAATCTTCCATTAATATTTTCAATTATTCTTATTTGTTTATCAATTTCACCATAGGTATTATAAATATATAAACTATAATCATGTTCAGATAATTTACTCTCGACACTATTAATAAACCCCCACACAGCAGGTTCCAGCAAACTGCCAATCAGCAAAGCAATGGTTTTGGTTTTCTTTCTTTTTATAGCAGAAGCAATATAGCTCGGTTTGTAATCGTATTTTTTGCAAATTCCTGAAATCTTTTCCTGTGTTTTTTTATTAAGAAGAGATTTATTACTAAAAAACCTTGAAACGGTTGACGGATGAACGCCGGCTTCTTCTGCTATCGAATATATTGTAGGTTTATTTTTCACAAAGTTACTCCAGTAATCCAGTAAAATATTTATAGTTGCAACCGATTGCAAAATTTTATGCAACCGGTTGTAATTATATATCATAAAAATGGTTTGTCAAGTTAATTTGTGAATTTTTCTCCACAGAATAAAATTGTTTGTCAAGATAATCGTATCGTTAGAAAGGCGCACTCCTTTTTCCATTTTGAGCGGCTTTGCTCTTTTTATCTGCATAACGATATGATTAGTTACGTTTTTTGATATGAGGATGTGAGGGGAAAGCCTCTTCAGGTGCCATACCTTCCATATATTCATCTATGCGAACTGCTTTATGATTCTCGGACGTTCCGTGAAGGAAATTGCCGTCGCATTCCTTGAGCATGATCGTGCCCAGCGATTTCACTTTATCGGGATGCTTTGCAGCCAGATCATTTTCTTCCCTGTAATCCACAGGAAGGTGAAAAAGTTGAAAACGGCGCTGCAGAATGATATACCTCACTTTCCAGCCTTCGGCGGTCACAAGAGCCGGTCCTTCAACCCCCGCAAAGACGACATAATCCTTCGTTCGTTTAAAAGCTTTGCCTTCTAGAGCGGGAAGAATCGACTCCCCGTCTTTCCATTCCGGTGATTTCACACCCACAATATCGGCGAAAGTGGAAAGAAGATCGTAGTTGGTAATAAGAGCGGAGCTTAATGTACCTGCCGGTGTATGACCAGGCCAGCGGACCAGATAGGGAATGCGCGGCCCGCCTTCAAGGCTGGAGAGCTTTTTGCCTGCCATATTATCATTACCGTTAAAAATGTCATTCGAGCGCTCAGAGTAGTACTTGTAATCCACGTTGTCGTATCGGGACCCCTGAAGATCGTGAGTGCCGCCGCTGCATCGACCCTTTTCTCTATAGTAGATTTCATGTCCGTTGTCAGAGCAGAAAATGATCATTGTATTCTGATCCAGTCCCAGACTCTGAATTTCATCGAGTATCAATCCGATAGTCCGGTCCAGACGCAAAACCATTGAGGCATATTCTTTTTCAAAATCGGTTAACCCCCCGATACTCTTCAGAGAAGGGTGAATCTCCGGAATAGAAATGGGGCCGTGCGGCAATTGCGATGGATGATAAAGGAAAAACGGGCGATCCCTGTTAGCCCGAAGGAACCCGACGATCTTCTCGTCAAATAGATCCTGGGAATAAACAGCTTTACCTGTACAATCTCGACGATGGGCACGGGCATCCGGCGTTTCCCAGTGGTTCGTAAGCCCGCAATTGACATCCATATTGCCGGGAATATCGACCATCTCTCCGTTCTCGAACAGAAACGGGGGATAGAAGCCGTGACAGCGCTGATGGTCATAGAAGCCGTAATGATAATCCCAGCCATGTTTGGCAAGCCTCTCCGGTGTGGTAGCAAAGCCCCATTCGAGTTTGCCAATCTGTCCGGTGGTATAGCCGGCTTGTTTGGCAACAGTGGCAAGGAAAACCTCATCGTCCCGCTCGTTAAAGCTGGTATTGTTAATGAGTTCCCGGATTTGATTAAAATTTAGTTCATTACTGGATATTTTCTTGTAAATTCCAGCGTCAGTATAGCTCCACATCCCGGCGTGGCAGTCATGGTAACCCGTAAGAAGGCTTGCCCGGGCTGGTGCACAGAAGGCACACCCGTAAGCGTGCTGAAAACGTACACCTTCACAGGCGAGGCGATCCAGATTAGGCGTTTTGAACCACTTCTGTCCATAGCAACTGAGCATACCACGTCCCAGGTCGTCAGCATAAACGAGAATGATATTTGGTTTGTTTTGTTTCATACTCTGCCCCCCTTAGAAGCATATCAGCTGGTCCGGCCACTATAGTACATTAACTTCTATCTAAAAGATTCTACCTGTATAAAGAAATTATCAGTTTCATTGTATAGGTACCAGGCCTTATTTTATAACAGTCCAGTGTATCCGGCCCACAGCTGCCGGTACCCAATCCCCGCTGGAAAAAATCGCAGTGTACAAATGTCTGTTTTCCTCGTTGAATTTCCGATTCGTGTGCGGCATTATATAAATCCCAGGGGCTGTAGTCGTGGACCGTGAAGTTCATCAGCTGAGGACAGGTGAACCGGATACGAAGACCTCCCCGGTTTTCCAACTCACCCCACAGCACATCGGTTTTATTTCCATTTTCCTGGGGGAATATGTAGGGAACATGCTGCCCGGCAATAGTCCCGGTATACAATCCGATTTTACCGGATCTTTTTCTGTCCCGGTATGTCTCATGAGGACCATTCCCGAACCATATTACGCTGTCGAATTCCGGCGGAAGAGTAAACAACAACCCTAGTCTGGGGATATCATCCAGTTCTTCAGGAACAATGAACTCCGTATGTATATCCAGCGAATTATCGGGTCTCACATTAATTTTTTGTTTTAGATTGATGGTACCGCCCGTAAACCGGAATTTCGTCTCGACTCCATCTCCTTCAGGTCTATTAGTGATAAGTTTAGCCGGATTAAGACATAGCCCCTGATCCCTCCACTTTTTAAAAGCAAGACCATTCATCCGGTCTTGGCTGAGGGCGCCGTCGTTGTCTGTGGGGCTTCGGAACACGCAGAGTTCCGGTATATTCATCCGAAAATCGGTATGCATATCCGGACATGAAAAAACCTCTGTTTCGTTATCCCGGGAGAGAGTCATAGACAGGAATGAGCTTCCGGATAAATCGAAGGGAACAAGTTCGTCATATAGTTTGAACTGCTCCCATGCAATGACCTCTCCTTCGTCCACTCCCGGCCTTTCAGAAACGGTTTTCAGTTCACAGTAAAAAGCCATGTTTGTATCTTCACTTTCGGTGATAAGGCTTGTAATCTCTTCCGGTACAGTAACAGAGCAGGTTTCACCGGGTTTAAGTTCATACAAAGAGGGGAATTGAAAGCCCTGGAAAATGTATTTTCCCTTGGGCTCGCCGTTTTCTTCAAGGACAATATCCATTTCCAACCAGGAAAGGTCGAGAAAATCCTGCCGGTTGGTGATAGTTAAGGAGTATTTCCCGGTTTTAGTGTCTGCTTCAAGTTGTATTAATACCGGCTGAAAGAGCTTTTTGCATTCGTACATTGCCGGGTGGGGGGTCCTGTCAGGCCAGACCAGGCCGTTAATACAGAAATCCGCGTCGTTCGGGGTATCCCCGAAATCCCCGCCGTATGCCCAGTAATCTATCCCGTCTTCGGTTGTTTTTTTGATACCCTGATCCACCCAGTCCCAGATGAACCCTCCCTGAAGTCCCCGTTCCCTGTTTTTCCAGAGAAGGTCCCAGTAATCCGAAAGGCTTCCGTTGGAGTTTCCCATGGCGTGGGAGTATTCGCACATGATAAACGGACGATAATCAGTGGTTTTATTAACCCATTCCTCAAGGTCTGAGATAGGCGGGTACATGGGGCATATAATATCGGTGACTGTGCGACCCCGTGTATAGTCCCGTTCCGCCCTGCCCCACTCAGGATGCAATGCTCCTTCATACATAAGAGGACGGGAGGGATCATAGTGTCTAATCCAGCCTGCCATAGCATCATGATTCGGGCCATAGCCGGTTTCGTTTCCCAAAGACCAGATAATAATGCTCGGGTGGTTCTTATCCCGTAAAACCATTCGGGACCCACGGTCGACAAATGCCTGAATATACCGGGGATCCCTGCACAACTGATCACAATAGGCATGACCTTCCACGTTTGCCTCATCTACTACATACAAACCATACTCATCGCACAGGTCATACCACTCCGGAGTATTAGGGTAATGGCTGGTTCTTACCGCATTGAAGTTGAATCGTTTCATAAGCAGAATATCTGCGACCATTGATTCCCTTGTTAGGGTTTTTCCTGTGGTATCATCATGTTCATGACGATTGACCCCCTTAATCATAACGGCTTTTCCGTTTACTAAAAGCTGCCGGTCTTTTACTTCCACGGTCCTGAATCCGGTCCGAAAACTCCTTTTATCTACAGTTATATTATCTGATTTAAGTTCCACTGTAATTTTATAGAGAATAGGGGCTTCCGCAGACCATGGACTTATATCTTTTGCCAGAAGCTCAAGTTCTATACCAAACTTACCATGTAAATAGGTCTTGTCGCTAAGATAATCAGCTGGAGTGAAACGATCGCTTGAAATAGTCCCAACCTGCTGCATACTGGAATCATACACAAAAGCCTCAAGGGAATATTCCTTTTCCGGAATTTCTATCATGCCGATTAAAGCTTTAATAGATATATTTCCCTGACAGGAAGCAGTACAGAAAATATCATGGATAAACACCTTTTCTGTACGGTAGATAAACACGTCCCTGTATATGCCTGCCATCCACCAGTGATCCTGGTCTTCGAGAAAAGAACCGTCGGAATACCGTATAACCTTTACCATAAGGGTATAGGATTTTTCTGCTCCGCTGCCGGAAAGCATTGGTGTTATATCGAACTCTGACGGCAGGCGGGAATCTTTTGCTGCTCCGAGGAAACGGCCGTCCACATACACCTCATAGTAACTTTCAACACCGCCGAAATGAAGGACCACCCTTTGATCTTCCCACTGCTTTTTGATAGTAAATATTGTTTTGTATATCCCGCAGGGATTTTCCTGTTCCGGCACAGATGGGGGAGGATTCGGGAAGGGCATTTGAATATTTGTATAATGAGGTTTGTCCCACCCCTGCATGGTCCAGTTCCCCGGAACTGCAATATTCTTCCACCCGTCCGGATAAGGAGCGTCCACTGGACGGGGAAAGTATTGAAAATCCCATATACCGTTTAAAGAGATAAAAGAATCCGCATGTTCTGGATGGAGGATGGCTCTTGCCGGGAGCCTGTTTATGCCTGTAATTTCCGGATCAGTATAATGATTTAGAAAATTTTTTAAAAACATCCTATACCTCTCTTTTATAGTATAGTAGATAATACAATAACTATCTTACTAGTCTTATGGTCGGACCGCTTTAATATATATCCTTCTTAAAGGCTTGTCAAATGTCAATGAGAATTGACGAAAAAGAAAAAAGATAATATGCTTTTACTTATCAGACCATAAGACTACTTATGCATTGGAGAAAAATAATGGCAGTTTTTTCATGGCTTTCCTCTTCGTTTGTTCGGCATTTTCCACGTACTGAGGTGAGATGTTCAGATCGGCTTACCATTGACGCTGCGTTGAATGAGCGATTCAGCTTTCAGGTTGTGATGCGAATGGATAATCCGATTCCTCAAAAAGTTTGTGTCGAGGTTGATGGTTCCGGGGAGATGTCGATTCGTGTGCGACGGATTGGATATGTCCCTGTCCTCCACCGGAACATACTGGAGGAATCTGATATGGTCGATCTCGATGGATTTGATCATATTCCCGGATATGTGGGAGATCCTCTTTTTGATGATGACTCAATCATTCTTCCTCCGCAAGAGACCAACGCATTCTGGATTACCGTTCAGCCCGGAAGGATGATAACGCCTTCAAACCATGAAATAAGGGTCACAGTCATCCCTGAAAATGGAAGAAGCAAAACACACACTGTTCAGGTTCGACTGCACGATATTATTCTCAAAAAACGGAAGAACTTCTCTATCACAAATTGGTTCTACAATGACTGCCTGATAGACTGGTACAAGACTGACATGTACGATAAGCGATTCTGGGAGATTCTCCCGGCCTATTTTCGCAATATCTCCGAGCATGGACAGGATACTATTTACACTCCGGTTTTCACACCACCCCTGGATGGAGTCAAACGTCCATCACAACTGCTTCGGGTACTGAAAACCGAAAAGGATAAATATAGCTTCGACTGGCGGGATGTTAGGAAGTATATCCAGCTGGCAAAAAAGTGCGGACTGGAGCAATTTGAGTGGACGCATCCATTCACGCAGTGGGGTGTTGAGAACGCGATTCGGATTTATCAGGGGCAGGGACACGAAGGAAAATTGCTTTGGAATCCCTCTACAGGTGCAACTTCGAAGAGATACCGTACATTCTTGTCCCAATATCTACCTTCGTTACACCGGTTTTTAACGGCTGAGAAAATCCTCGACAAGTCGTTCTTCCACGTTTCCGATGAACCATATAGAGACCATCTTGAAAATTATAACAAAGCCCGGGAAATACTGAAGGAGTTTGCACCCTGGATGAAGGTTATGGACGCGTTAAGTAATATTGGATTCGCCCGTCAGGGTCTGACTGATATGCCGATACCGTCTACAAGTGTCGCCCTGGATTTCCTGGCTGAGGGAATCGAAAGCTGGTGTTATTATTGCTGCCATCCTCGGGGAGAGTACATAAACCGCCTTATAGATACGCCTCTGGCAAAAATCGCTATGCATGGATTCCTGTTTTATCGCTGGCCTTTCAGAGGTTTTCTTCATTGGGGATTAAATTATTGGAACAAATCGCAAAGCAACGATCTTATTGATCCATTTACGGTTCAGGATGGGTTAAAATGGCCAGACTGGTCTTATGGTGATACGTTTCAGATATATCCCGGTCCGAAGGGTCCCATCGATTCGATTCGATGGGAAATTTTCGGCCAGAGTTTGCAGGATTATCAACTGCTTCAGACACTGGGAATTGATCGTAATCATAAAATTCTGACACCGGTCAGGTCTTTTGCTGACTTCCCCAAAACAGAAATCTGGCGACGAAACACACGAAAGAAACTTCTCGATATGAGATGTTAACCGGAAGCTCAATGATCATATTGTATTCTGTAATCTATAATCAACTACCCATAAACGCTGTATAATCAGGAGATTCCCATTCGGCAGCGGTCAGATATCCGCAATCAATTACCAGAGAAGTACCGGTAATACCTGTGGAATCTTCACAAGAAAAATAGAGTATAGACTGGGCAACATCTTTGGGACTCAAAGCCACACCCATAGGAACTCTTCTTAATCTTTTGCGAAGTGCCGCATCCCCTTTTGTACCACTTCCCATATGCTCCCGAAGCATGGGAGTATCGGTAATTCCGGGACAGACACAGTTACAACGCAAACCGATATCTGCATAATCCAGGGCAATGGACCGAGTTAGACCCAAAACTGCATGCTTTGAAGCGACATAGACAGGAGTTCCTGCCTGACCAACCATAGAGCTGATGGATCCGATATTTACCACATAACTTCTTTTCTTTTGCTTCAGGAAAGGATATGCATACAGGAAGGAGAGATATATAGAGCGTACGTTCACATTCATTACTTTTTCCCAATCAGCAATGGAATATTCATGCAGCATCCGCATGTCAACCATTCCTGAATTATTAACAAGAATATCTATGCCCCCCCATTTTTCTACCACGGCCTGTATTGAGCTTTCAACCTGCTTTGGGACAGCCACATCACAGGTTGAAACCATTGCTTCGCCGCCAAACGAACGAATATCCGCACAGATTTTATCAGCTTTTTCTGTCCTTCTCCCTACAATAACAACATTTGCCCCTTCTTCCGCAAAAAGACGGGCCGCGGCCTCACCAATTCCAGAAGTGGCCCCGCTGATCCAGGCAACTTTACCATCCAATCTTTTCATATATATCCCCAACTATCCAACAAGTCTTATGGTCTGACCCGTATGAGTATATAATCTTCTTATTTACTTGTCAAATATCGATTCAAAAAGGGTGCACGACAATAAAATTATTTATTGGTGAAATAATTTTATTGTCGTGCACCTTTTTTTGGGTGAAGAATTGACAAATAAATAAATAAATGGTACTTTTCTACTTGTCAGACCAGAAGACTATATCTATAGGAAAAGTAAATGCTAAAACCAGCCAAGAAGGTAACATTACCTGACTCAATTATAGAACAATTGATGCAATATATACAGGAAGATCTGAAACCAGGGGACAAACTACCCTCAGAAAGAAGACTGACCGGTTTTCTGGGAGTTGGCAGAACGTCTCTGCGGGAAGCGTTAAGAACCCTGGAGGGGGTTGGTGTAGTTGAAGTAAAAGCAGGCAAAGGGACTTTTGTCTCTACTGATTCCAACAAAATATACCGGAAACCCTTAGAGCTCGGGGTTTTCAGCAACAAGCAGTCATTGAAAGAGTTATTTGATGCACGTTGGATTATTGAAGTAGGAATGATGACCCTGGTTGCACCGGTAATAACGAAGAAAGAACTGGCAGACTGTATAACAGTTCTTGAAAAAATGAAAGCGTTAAATTTTGAAGAGTTCGGATTATTTCTTGATCTTGACTACCAGTTTCATAAAATACTATCTAAAGCCTCAAAAAACGGGATTTTAATTGAATTTCTCAATCTAACCCGTCAAATTATTAATGAAGAACGCCTTCATACCGCTATTACTGAAAAGGGGTTGAAGAAGTCAGTATTGGTTCATCAAGCAATCCTGGATGCCCTTACACTGGGTGATGTGAAGACTTCTGTAAAAGCCATGGAAGATCATATGGAATGGACAAAAGAACTGCTTGAACTCCCCCGATAGGTAGAGGGGTGAGAGACGGGAGACGGGAGACGGGAAGGGTCAGGACATAGGCAGCCCCCGATTTTCCTGCCAGGGTTCTACCCTTGTGATCTCTGATTCTTTAAAGCGATATGTGAAAGCATCAGTTTCATAGACCCTTTCCGGGAGTCCAATAAAGACGGAAACAGATTTGGCATTTATAGGAAATACCGCATAATGCCATATCCCGGGCTTTATAATTATCATCGTCCCTTTTGCTATATAAAAAGCTTCCATTGTATTCGCTTTAAATTTGCCGCCGGCTGTAGCTGGGGCCACAAACATAAAACAATCTGCGTCTATCGGCATACATGCCTCAGTACAGTAATTATGATATTCTGCAGTGTCTATTTTCCACTCCCGGTCTTCTGAAAAAAAACATGAATAGGATACAGTGTTGACACCAGGGCCAAGATTCTGTTGAATTATATCGCGAAAATACTCACTAGGAGATGCCCCCAGCGAAGGACCGGAAGGATTAAGCAAATTCGCATAAAAACCATACTGGGCAAATTTTTCTATAGAAAGTTTTTGTATTTTGATAGTTTGCATATTTTTCCCCTGTGAACAATTTCCATAAAGAATCCTTGCTGATGTTTCCTCTGAAACTATCCAGGATGCCCCGATATTCTTAAAATATAATGGGTAATCGGAGCCGAAAAATTCTACCCAATTCATTCTTAAAATGCATGTGGATAATCGGATATGACCTCAGCTCCTCCTTCTTTAATCAGGATCATATCTTCGGTACGTATCCCGAATTCTCCTGGAAGATATACCCCAGGCTCAACACACAGTAACATTCCTTGTTCCAGTAGTATATTGCAGGCCTGATGAACAGGTGGACCTTCGTGATAAGTAAAACCTACACCATGTCCGCATGGATGACGGAAATATTCCCGATCGTATCCTTTTTGTGCAAGGTAGTCATGGCAGGTTCTATCAATTTCTCCGACCGGAACGCCGGGTTTTGCAACTGCAATTCCCCGGTGTTGGGCTTCAAGAACTATTTGCATTATTTCCCTGGCCTTTTTTGAAGGCTTACCCGCACAGGCATGTCGTGTTAAATCGCACCAATAGCCATCTGAAACTGATCCCAATTCCATGATAACCATTTCATTTTCCTGTATAATTCTGCCTGTTGAACATGCCCAGTGTGTCCACTGAGTAGCGCTTCTTGAGCCTGCATATATGGAAGAAAATCCGCGAGAATATCCCACATTATTCTTTCCGGTTCCCTGTCCTAGTATTTCGGCCTCAAGCACAGCAGAAAGTTCTGCCTCGGTCATCCCCGTCTTTACTGCCTTTCGGGCGGCATCAAATCCCATACAGGCAATCGTAATTGTTTTTTTTATTGCATCAATTTCTTCAGAAGTTTTTATCATACGCAATCTATTAATCAGGCTTGTAGCATCTTTAAACTTTGCATTTGGGAAAGTATCTTTGAGGGTGTTCCATGTTGGTACAGATGGATATTTAAAATCACCCATAAGTCTGGGAAGTGCTCCATCTTCTGCACTCTGTTCAATACCAATAACTCCCTTGAGTACTCCCATTCTTTTTAAAATACCAGGTAAGGCACTTACTACCATGCTGTTTGTAATGCCGCGCAATTCATCCAGGCTTTCGAAGCTGTATGTCTCTATGTCCAGGTTTGTTTGGTCGACTTCTCCTGCAGCATTATCATATTCGGTTTCTGCAACGAGTAAGACTGGCCTTCCCTTTGAGGGAAAGATTACTGCAACCGCGTCATTACCGGCCCAATAGCCAGTAAGAAAAAGTGCATTTACAGTAAGACGGGTAAAAAGGACATCAAAGCCCTCATCCATAACGGTTTTTTGTATTCTATCAATTTTTTCCTGTGAAATTCTCATTGAATGTCTCCTTTCAATTTATAATTTCGCATTACCCTATCTTGCTGTATGGCCCCCATCAACCAGCAAAGTGTGCCCGGAAACAAACGACGCAGCCTCGGATGCCAGAAAAATAGCCGGTCCTACGATATCCACCACATTGCCCAATCTTCCCAAGGGAATGTTGTTTAAAAAGTGCCGCTCTATTTCAGGTTTTTCTTTTATTAGTTTTTCGATGAGAGGCGTACGTGTATGACTCGGTGCAATTGTATTTACAAGAATATTGTGTTGAGCCCATTCAATTGCCAGACAACGTGTCATGGCAATAAGGCCACCTTTGCTAGCTGCGTAATTCACATTACCTGTCTTAACTCCAACAACGCCGGCAATAGAAGATATATTTATAATCCTTCCACCTTTGCCCCGTTCAATCATTTTTTTTCCAACCGCCCTACAAAAAAAGAAAGCTCCTTTTAAATTTACATCTATAACCGTATTCCACATCTCATCAGTCATCTCCTCGGCTTTTGAACGCTTGGCCAATCCTGCACTGTTAAGTAAAATATCAATTTTACCGAATTTATCTATAACTTGCGCAACAACACCCCACACGTCTTCTACTTTTGACACATCGCAAGTCAAACCAAAGGCCTGCCCTCCCATATCATTGATTCCTTTTACTGTCTTTTCTGTTGCTTCTTTATTGAGATCAACTACTGCAACCTTTGCATCATACTGGGCAAATCCTTCAGCAATGCCTTTACCAAGTCCCGACGCACCCCCGGTAACAAGAGCAACTTTATTTGATAAATTAAATAACTTCTTAATGTCAGTTATCATAAAACCCTCTCTTGTTGAAACCTTTAGGCATCACAGGGAAATCTCATAAAACAAACCCGTGATGCCTATGTCCAATCTTTATGTAACAATACCTCTTGTATCATAAAATAGTATATCCTGCAACATATCAGCTGGTCTGTCCGTTAGTATATAATACTAATTTTAATGTGTCAAATTTTTTCAGGCAAAGAGGCCAAAGTGGGACAGGTGGGATAATAAACTGCTTGACAGGTAAATTAATGTACCTTAGAATGGTCAGACAAGCAGATGTGTAAATAGACAAAAATTATAACTATTCAGCCAGCTTTATCTTGTGAAAAGCGAGTTTTAAACTGAAAAAATGAAATTAATAACGATAACAGAAAAATGTAGATACTGCCAAAGCTGCGTACTAGCTTGTTCAATGGTTCACGAGCAGGGCAAAAGTGTATTGCAAAAGGCGCGCCTTTCTATACATAGGGGGGTCGCAGACCGTAAGGTTGAAATGACCATTTGCCGGCATTGTACTAATCCAAAGTGCATGGATAACTGCCCCACTGGTGCTATGAACAGGAATGAATCGGGGACGGTTGTTATTGATGAGGATATTTGCAACGGTTGTGGGAATTGTAAACTCAACTGCCCGTTTGAGGCAATAATATATATTGAGGATAGAAATAAATATCAAAAATGTGACTTTTGTATTGACCGAAAGGCAGGTCCGGCTTGTGTTGAGGTTTGTCCTGTTGGTGCAATAGTGTTAAAGGGGTAAACAAGTGATTTTTGGATGGGTTGGAAATATTCTCTATATCAATTTATCTACGAAGGAAATCCGGTTAATCAGCACGCTGCCATACATCAAAAAATATATTGGTGGACGCATGCTTGCTGCCCGTCTTGCCTGGGAATATATTCCAAAAAAGGCAGGCCCCTTTGATGAGGATAATATAATAATAGTATCTTCGGGTCCTCTATCGGGTACTATAGCACCGACTTCAGGCCGGACTGTGATGTCCATGATCTCTCCAGTCCCATACCCCTTTCCATGGTATACTCATTCAACTCTGGGAGGATGGTTTGCAACACAGATGAAAGCTTCAGGCTACGATGCCATCATGATTCAGGGAAAAGCGGAAAAGAGAACATATATCGAAATAAAAGATAGTAGAGTGCAGATAAAAAGTGCAGAATATCTATGGGGTAAAGATACTATACAAACCCAGGATATTCTAAAAAAAAATATGGGTCATGAGGCACAGGTTCTGGCTATTGGCCCTGCGGGTGAGAATCAGGTTTTATCT
>JAGLNY010000090.1 GCA_023139255.1 Spirochaetales bacterium | reverse complement strand
TGTTGTGTTTTCGTTAAGTCCGAGTGAAAAACCTGTTTTAATTATGCCCTCAATCGAAGTCATATTGATAATGTAGCTACTCGCTTCGTATTGTTTCAATAATTCTTTGTAACTCATTTTTTATACCTCTTTGATTATTAATGACAATCACCTGCATTTTGAAACGTAGCGAAAAAATTTCAGGTGGAATGAATTGTTAGCCGATAACTCGCCCCATAAAGATTGATTCACTAAAATGCCACCCTATTATTCTGTTTACAGGCCAAATTTTTGAACGTTTTTCAATTGTGAAACCGAGACGCTCATAAAGCTTTAGCGCTCTAGGGTTTGTATCGATGACTTGGAGCGTTACTCTTTCAAAGCCCTGGGATCTGGCTAATAGCATTAATTCGTCAAAAAGCTTTGTTCCTATGCCCTTTCCTCGAGCAAAATCAGCTACCGCAATTCCCTCAATATAAAGCTCTTTTGGTTTTGGACTATGCTGAAGTAAAGTTAACCCAACAGCCCTGATGATGCCACCAACAATACCGTAATATGTTCTCAAGTTTTTGAAGTCTGGGTTTAAAAAACTCTGTTTATTAGTCTGTATTGCTAATACTCCGAGTAACTTTCCTTCTTCTACCGCCGATAGGCAGTTAATTGAGACGATACTTGATTCTATCAAGGCAGTCGCGTTGGCTTCGCTGCCAAGAATCGGTACGAATTTTTCCCCAAGAGCAGTTAAAAACAAATCAGCCGCTGAACTAACTAATTCTGGTGATAATCCTCTCTGTATGGAAACCATACCGCCTCCTGTTGGCTAACTTATGATTGTACTGAAAATGAAAGGTATCAATACCCCGGGCAAGCCCTGGACCCAGAACCGCCAAAGGCGGTTCTCTTCCGCCCCAAGGGGCGGGGTATTTCACCTTGCGTTCTCAGCTCTCGCTCGTTTGAGAATAAACGGGATAGTAGGTTAAAAAATTGATTTATTGCAGTAGACTTACTTGACTTCCTTAATTCTGCCTATCATTTCTTCACCAGTACAATTAATTCTGTTTGATATTTGTCCGGATTACCTTTGATAATCATTCCGGGTCCCTTGCTGTATCGTTCAATAATCGGGGTAATTACCGTATAACCTTTAGTACTGCAATAGCTGAAAAATTTCATATAATCGGCGCTCTGTGTTCCGTACGGACCTTCATGAACAATAGAGACCGACGGAGTTTCTGGAAACATCCTGCAGTTAATTCCTGCTGCATTAATCTCTTTTTTTACCATAACGCAGCCTTCAATATCCGCATCATCCTCTTTATATTCCAGGTCATAAAAGAAACCTAATGGTTTACCTGTGCTTACTCCCCCTGTCTTCTTCATAAGAGTGGAGAAGCAGCCGCCAATATCACTGTATTTTCCTTTAATTCTAACCCCGCAAATCAGTGTCTCCGGGAAAAATCCCTCTTTTATGGAAAAGGATGCTGCAGACTGGACGGTAATAATTTTTTTATAATGGGCTAATTGTTTCTGTATCTGCCGTAGATTGGATATTTTATTTTTCACATCTTCAATTTTATTTTCAATGAAAACCGATAGATCTTCCTCTTCTGAACACTCTTCCAGAATTGATTTAATCTCATGTAAAGAGAATCCCAGGTTTTTCAATGTCATAATTGCAGCGGCTCTGTTAAATGCATTCTCCCCATAGTACCTGTAGCCTGTATATCCATCAATTTTTTCCGGTATAAGTATTCCCAGATCATGATAATATCTTAAGGTCTTAATTGTGAAACCGATTGTTTTTGAAAACTCGCCGATGCTAACCATGAAGGTATTATAATACCCTGATGCATAAAATTCCAACCCGAATTTAATTTATTTGCATACCGGCTGCCGGATAATTGTTCTCAGTTTTTCCGAGGCTGTCCGTAAAGGAGAGTTTAGATATACTTCTTTATGTTTCAAATGCAATTTATACGCATTTTCCTCTATAAACTTGTGCAGTTTTTTAATTGTAGGAGGCTCATCATTATATGGACCCGTATGAAGGATCTGTGCACATAGTCCCTCTTCATATGTAGTGAAATAGCTCTTTCCAAGATTGGGAAGATCCTTCTTTGCAGCAAGTTTAACACTTGCTTCTTCAAACATCTTATTATTGACATAATCGGGAAGGGCAATCATCATTGTCCATTTCCAGATATCCTTGTTATCCATTGAAAAATCGGATAAATCATCGGTCCACCACTGCCCTTCCAGCGGCATTACAACAAAATCTTTATCGACAGCTTTGCACATAAACTTTATCGTATATGCCATTCCGAAAAGTACTTCCATACTCTTCCGGTACTCTTCTGAGGTATTGGGATCTCCCTGACCGTCATAAGCCACAAATCTCATTTCCGGTACGGTAACAAATGATGGTTCTTTACCTGCTTTAAATAATTGCTTCATCTCTTTTTTCAAGTCTGTTTTTTCCATATAATCCCTCTTAAATTGATATTCTTTCAATCTACAACCTACCCTATAGGGGAGAGTCAAGAAAAAAACCTGATTTGATAATACTATTCACCCGATTTCCTGTGGCCCTCAATGATCAGAACAAACAATTATCTACTGGTCATGTGCTCATACCAGGGTTCTTCAATCCTTCAAAGATAGTATCAATGACCTTTCTTGACATATGCTCCAGGGATTTTTTATCCAGCTGCTTTTTTTCACTTACAGCTCCTCCGTCCCCATATATCTCAGCTCCTCCGTCCCCAGGGATCTGGTTCCCAGGCATCTGATTATTGATAATAATGAGAGCCAGACCATGCACCGTTGACCAGGTTGTCAATGCGAGTGTTAACGGGTCTCCTTCCCGGATCATATCTGCTTTCTGCCCTGTTATGATTAAATCTATCAATGCATCAAAAGATGTACCTTTATCAAGCACACATTCTTTAGAAAAACTTCCAAACATAACTTTAAGATGTTCAGGGTTCTCCACGGCAAACTGGATATAGCCCCATCCGGCTTCTTTAAGCTGCAGTTCAGGATTTTGGGGAAAGAGAGATGCTGAAGTTGTTATTGAATCGGATAATTTTTTGTATCCCTCTTCTGCAATTGCCGCAATAAGAGATTCCCTGTTTTTGAAATGTCTGTAGGGCGCTGCATGGCTGACGCCGGCTCTCTTTGCAACATTGCGAAGGCTGAGGGATCCGATCCCCTCTTCAGATAAAATCTCCAGACCGGAAGATATCAATTTATTTTTAAGATCTACCTTATGATAAGAACTTGATTTTTCTGTAATTTTTTTTGTCATGTGTTTCCTCTTTTATGTTGACACTGGCAACATTCAATGTTATATTCAACTTATCACTATGTTTACAGTGTAATCATAGTAGATTTCTTTCTGGATAGCAATAGGAGAATAAAGGAGACAAAGCAATGAGTTACAATAGAGTGATTATTGACACTTTCGGAAGTCCGGAAGTATTAAAATTTGTTAATGAAGATGTTATGCCGGAACCGGGTCGGGGTGAAGTTCGTATCAAAGTTACGGTAGTAAGTGCATGTTTTACAGACACCATGGTGAGAAAAGGCATCTATTTTGGGATGAAAAAGAAACCGCCATTTTCACCAGGCTATGATATGGTCGGGGTTATTGATAAAACTGGTCCCGAAGCATCACTCTTTAAAATCGGTGATAGAGTGGCAGATTTAACGGTGACAGGCTCATATACAGAATATATTTGTCTTCCTGAATCCAGCCTAACCCCGATACCCGATGGGATAGATGATGGAGAAGCAGTCAGTATGGTGCTCTCCTATGTAACAGCCTACCAAATGCTGAATAGAGCAGCACATGTAAGAAAGGGACAGAGCATATTGGTGCATGGAGCCGGCGGAGCTGTCGGGACTGCATTGCTGCAACTTGCATCTGTAATGGATATAAAGGTATATGGGACAGGATCATCTTCAAAACAGGAGCTTATACACAACCTTGGAGCTATTCCTATTGATTACAAAACCGAGTCAATATTTGATAGAATGATGGAACTGGAACCTCAAGGCATTGATGCTGCATTTGATGCAATTGGCGGAGAGAGCTTTAAGACCTCTTTCAGGCTCCTAAAAAGAGGGGGAATTCTTGTTCCCTATGGTTTCTATAAAAACAGCACCGGGCAGGGAGGCAATGTAGCTTTTGAGTTTCTGCGGCTGAAACTATGGAATCTCCTCCCCAACACCAAAAAAGTGCAATTTTACTCTATCGGAGATGTGCGGAAAAGACATCCTGAATGGTTTAAAGAAGATCTTTCGGCATTGTTTACCATGCTTATGGAGGGCTATGTCTCCCCTGTAATAGCAAAACGATTGCCTCTCAGGGAGGCAAAGACGGCACATGAAATGATTGAGAATGCGTCAGTAGGTGGCCGCATTTTACTGCAGGTGGGACTATAAAAAAGCAAGTGAGTGGTCTGTTGGCATTTGGAAACCTGGGAACCGCTGCCGATTTTCAAACCGAGGAAAGTATAATGGGTTCAGGTGCTCAAGATTTTTTGCTATTTACCATTGCAAAATACACCCTGGATGCTTTTTCTACCCTTGCAAATACCTGTTTGTTGGATATAATAACTATATGAAAAGAAACGAAGAGCAATATCTTGAATGTTGGCTAAAGAACAGTAATAGAAAACCTTTGATTATCCGGGGAGCACGGCAAACCGGGAAATCCACACTTGTAAGATTATTTGCAAAGAATGCAAGATTAGAACTAATAGAACTAAATTTTGAAGAAAACTATCGATATAAAGAAATATTTTCTTCGAACGATGTGAAAACAATTATTCAATCTCTTGAAATCCATTTAAACATTAGAATTGATTGTAACCGTTCGCTTTTATTTCTTGATGAAATACAGGCACATCCTGAAGCTATTACAACACTCAGATATTTCTATGAGAAGCTGCCTGAACTGGCAGTGGTAGCAGCAGGTTCTTTGCTTGAATTTGTCTTGGAAGAACACTCCTTTTCCATGCCAGTAGGAAGAATTGAATATCTTTTTATGGGTCCTATGACATTTGAAGAATACTTGAATGCAAATGAAGGAGAAAAGCTTGTCCGCTTTTTAAAGGAATATTCTTTAAAGGAAGCTATTCCGGAATCCATCCACAAAATAGCGATGGATCATCTTAGAATATATTTCTTAATTGGGGGTATGCCGGAAGTGATAAAAACTTTTATAGAAAGCGGATCCCTTTTAGAAGCAGATAAAATCAAATATTCAATTCTAAATACGTTTCGCGATGATTTTGCTAAGTACAAAGGCCAACAGGTGCTTGCAAATTTACAGGAGGTTTTTGACAGGTTAGGAAGTATTGTTGGAAAAAAGATCATGTATAAATCACTATTATCGGAGGAAAAAAGTTATAAAGTTGAAAAAATTCTAAAACTGTTCGAAAATGCAAGATTATTGTATAGGGCATACCACTCAAGCGCCAATGGTCTACCGTTAAAGGCTGAAATCAATAGGAAAAAAGCTAAAGGTATTTTTCTGGATATCGGTTTATATCTTTCCATAAACGGTTTATCACTGGCCTCTTTGAGAATTGATAAGAACCTCTTTTTTTCAAACAGAGGAGAGCTTGCAGAACAATTTATTGGACAGCATTTACTATATTGCCGACCTAAATTCATGAGACCGGAAGTGTATCATTGGAGTAGGGAAAAGAGTCAATCCAATGCTGAGATTGATTACTTATTCCAATTTAATAACCAAGTTCTACCGATTGAGGTAAAATCCGGAAAAACAGGAACTTTGAAATCGCTTCATCTATTTATGGAACAAAAAACTCTTAAACAAGCCGTAAGATTTTCAACCAACAAACCTATTGTTGAGAAGGTAGCCCCTTCACTTTCAAAATCCGATTATGGATATGATTTAATAACCCTGCCTCTATATTTAGTAGAGGAAACCGAGCGATTACTGAATTTGAAGGGACCTGTTGACTGGTGATTAAAAATTTTACTTCAAATAATACTGAAACAACAGGAGAAAATGGCTATGAGCATTCATCATATCAATATCGTTGTTAAGGATCTTGAGAAAACCAGGAAATTTTTCCAGCTTTTTGGTTTTACTACTATTCATGAAAAAACAATCAGCGGAGAATGGCTGGATAAGGTTACAGGCCTTAAGGATATACTTGCCTCCTATATTTCTCTGAGACATGAAAATTCTCCAGTCACTCTGGAGCTGCTCCAATACCAACATCCTGAGGGAGGCATTGATCCCAAGATCTCCTCCCCAAACCAGGTTGGTTTCAGACATTTAGCTCTGGAGGTAGACAATATTGAAAAAGAAATCGAACGCCTGGAAAAAATTGGTATAGAGTTTTTCAGTGAGATTCAAACCAATTCCTATGGCAAAAAAATGTGTTATTTTACAGGGCCCGACGGGATACTGCTGGAGATTCTTGAGCTTTAGTTGTGAGAAAAATTGGGGTGAATAAAGCGGTAAATCTTCTTTCATTGCTTTGCCATCTCTGCATAGCACCTGTATCTCTCAATAATTTAAAACCCCGGCATTTTGAATCTTAGCACTACTTCCCCAGTTTCACGGTCAATTTCGATCGCTTTTTTTGTGTCGCTGCCCACAATAGCTTTTCCTGTTGCCATTTGGGAAAGTGCATTTAAAAAGTCCATGCCCTGATTCAATACTGATTCGAGCTGCTCCGGTTCAACAGTAGATGCAACAGCAGATTCAGCAACTGATTCGCTAGCTGATTCGCCTGCAGGCACGGAAGCATCGATAATAGTCTCATCCCCGCTAAACTCTTCGGCAGCTACATCAATAGTGTTTTCACTTTCAGATAAGATGTTTGGATTCAAAAAGTGTGGGGTCTTCTCATCAAGCTCAGGCGGTTCTGTCTTGACTGACGGTTCAATGGGCTCTTCATCAAACATAGCCCTGATTTGGTTGACAAACTTGGCCTTATTCTCCTGACTGAAATCAATCTCATCGACCCCTCCCGAAAGCACAGCATCGAAGAGTTCCTGTTTCAGATTGATAGCCGCAAAAACCTTCTCTTCAATTGAGTTTTTGGTTACCAGGTTCACGACATTGATCTTAGAACTTTTCTGCCCGATCCTGTTGACACGCCCGATTCGCTGATTGAGCCGCGCAGGATTCCAGGGCAGCTCAAAGTTGATTACACAATCAGCACTCTGCAGGTTAAGACCAATACCGCCCGCATCGGTGGCAAGGAATACTTTGCAATCAGGGTTACTATCGAACTCATCAATAAGCTTTTGCCGCTTTTTTGTCGGAATTCTCCCGGTGAATTCTACAAAATCTATCCCCATATCGGAGAGAACTTTGCCAATAAGATAGGTCATAGTTGTCCATTCTGAAAACAAAACAACCTTACGTCCGTTTTCGATAACCAACTCCCGAAGAATATTCGCAAGTTCAGCCAATTTGGGAGAGATGTTTGTTTTCTTGTCTATGAGATAGGTGGAATCGCATACCATCCGCATAGAGAGAAGGATCTTCTGTAGACGTTTAATATCCATCGGTGTCAGTACTTTCTTACTGATTATGGCAAACATACTCGCCAAATAGCCCTGATGGATCTCTTCCTGTTCTATCGTTAGATCCAGATAATAAGTATTCACGATCTCGTCCGGCAGGCTGTCAAAGACCTCCTCCTTTCTACGGCGAATAATCAGATTTTTCAATTTATTATGCACTACTTCCAGATTTCGATAGCCGAGCACCTTATTATTACTGCTTTTACTCATATTAAAATGATTGGCAGCAAAAGCCCATAGGGGTGTCAGGAGAGTGTGGTCAGAAAACTGGACGATCCCATACACATCTACGAGCTTGTTTTCCAATGGTGTCCCTGTTATCACCAATGAGTGGCTGCGTGGTATTGACAGCAACGACTGATGTGTTTTTGTCTCAAAGTTTTTAATACGCTGGGCTTCGTCGAGAATTATGAAGTCGGGAGACCATCTTACTATAGCAAGAATATCCCTCAAGACGGCTTCATAGTTGGTGATTTTAAAGAAAGAGGTATCTTCCTTATATATCTGCTGCCGGTTTTTCTTGCCCCCGGAGACAACAATAGACGTTTCGTTAGAAAATTTTTCGATCTCCCGCTTCCACTGATCCTTTACTGAAGCTGGGGTGATAACTAATACTTTTGAAAAACCGAAAATATGTTTTTTTATTTCTGCAACGGTAATAGCCTGCAGGGTTTTCCCCAATCCCATTTCATCGGCAATGATTGCATCTTTTTTAAATACGGCAAACCGAACCCCTTCTTTTTGGTAAGGATATAATTCCGCATTCAGGAAGGAATAGTCCGGGTTGAATTTACGTTTGAGTTTACTAATCTCTTTTTGGTACAGAACGTCTTCCATACGCTGAAGAAGATATCCATCGAACTGAAGCAAACCAATGTCATCTGATCCATGATAAAGCTTATATAGTTGATTAATTGAGTCTCTGGTATAGATCATTTTTTCATTGAAAAGTTTTCTTATAGTGTTATTCAGCTCCGGATCATCAATCTTCTCAAAGTAACATTCCGGTGCCTGAAGGCGGGAATTCCAAAATATATGTATGAAAGGAAATACTTCCTTTGCTGATTGTTTAAGAAAGCCTTTTTCATTTTTGAATTGATTGTATACAAACAACAAGTGCTTGCAGACCTCGAGATGGTTTGTAGTGAAATCCGGACAGGTACAATGACCGGTTCTCTTTGCAGGTGAATGGATCGTTACCGTGTATTCACGGCTTTTTTCGGTTCTTACAATATGTCTTCCTTTATATGTATCCCCCCGGAGTAGAATTAAATTTTCCTTTCGTGCCCGTTCTTCCCTGCTTTCAAGTGCAAGATTCCTGATCTCTTCGGGGGTAAGATATTCGTTACCGGTTGCTTTACGCAGATCAGATTGCTGTTCCCGTTTCTGCTTATGTGCGATATCAAGGCAGGCAGCAACAATATGCTTGCATCCGTCATGAGGAAACGGGCATGAACATTGTGCTTCAACCTGCTCTTTTTCGAGGCTAACGTGTACAGTATAGTCTCCGTAGTTACCATTCATGGTATAGGAATAGGTACCCTTTTCGCTGTCTGATTCTTCGTTGAAATAATTACCGAGAAGGTAAATATTTTCACCTCTGGTAAAAATAATATCAGAATTCGCAACATTCTGTTTAATAGTATCGTTTGAAAGAATTTCCATGTCTTTGCCCCAGTTTATTATAATATGTTAAGGGAATGAGTGATTACAATTATCACTGAAGCTAAAGATATCATCTTTGTTATGATTGATCCAGAACGGGTCGCACTATTAGATACCAGATACCAGATACCAGATAAATTTACATCTATTTCGTTACTTTTAGCGAAGTATGTAGGTATATCTATTTGGATTCGGTGTTGGATTCGGTGTCAGACACCGAATCCACAACACCGAATTCATATCACTTCAAGTCTGGTCAACAATCACACAATTTCCAATTCATCCGATGAGGGCAATTTTGGGAATTCGACTGCAGGTAAAGTCTGGTACCAGAAGGCTACCGATGCAATATCATCCTTGAGAGGATTGTAAAGACCTGATTTTTTCCAGCCTAAAGCCTGGATAGTAACTTTCAAATCCTGCTTAAACCGGATAGGATCTGTCACATGCCAACGGTAAAGACTGAATCTCGTATTTGAATTATACACACCATCCGGACGGACAATATGCGGAACACCTGCATATGGTGTAGTAAATTCCTGATATTGTTTTGTTGCCTTATTTTCAAAATTGTATGAACCGCAGAAATAGTCCTCCGTCCCTGTACCGCATATTGTAGGATAACCGGTTGAACCGGCTATTTCACTGCCGTCAGACAATGCGGGATCAGTATCTCCATCCATATAGAATTTGATCTCACCTTCACCCCACCAACCGTTATTGTTGAGCCCCCAGGCCATATAGGTTCCGACATACTGTCCCTGACCCTTAATACCGTCGAGAATCGTATAGACATCGCCATAGGGAAGAGGATTGACCCGCCTGAATTGAGCATGAAAGTAAGCGGCATCTTCAGGAACATCATTCAGAGCGTAGTTAATTTGGTAGAAAATTCCCACCTCATCGTCAAACTGCGAGATGTTTTCCATAGTGATTTTGATACGTTTCCTGAAAGGCATTGGCCAATAGCAGTTAAACGCATTCCCCGGATTAACACAAACCATTAATGAACTAATCTGGGCAAATTTATTAAAACTGGTAAAAGCCGAAGCAAAAAAATCCCCGACAGGGCATTCAACACCGGGATTTTCCTGTCCATCATAATAAATTCGCAGAATAGTATTACGATAACCACCGGTAGGAGTCATCCATATCTGCTGGATACAGCCGGGACCCTCAATATTGGCAAGAACCAGCGTTTCTCCCGGTTTGATTTTTTCACAAGGTTTAACTTTCCAACCAACTCCCAATTCACGGGCAGCACCTATTTTATTGCCGTTTTCATCAACAGGAATTGGCTCCCGTCCGCCTCCGGATTTGGCCCCGGTCTTGTTCTCTGAACTGATTGAACGTGATTCTGCATCTGAGAGCAGATACATAGTATCAGGACTGCAATGTAATCCATTAAATTTCATATTAATTGTCTCCTTGATTTGTATAATATTATCAAAGCTATATACGAATAATACACCTTTTTTTAGTTGATAAAATGGTATATCTTATAATAAATTTGTTCTATCTTATGAAAGAGCGTGAATCACAGACCCATCGACTGCCAACGGAAGGTATTAAAATGAACTCAGTGAAATTATTCCTGGAACCGACAAAAACCCCCGATACAACAGCCTGTAATGTCACTGGAATAGGTATACATGAAACTATGAAGAGAGTAATTGTTGATCGTCCCGCTGGAACAGGCGATTGGATGCTGGTCTGTTTTCATAATCCGGTTTTTGTTAAATCGTATATCGGGATTAACAAGTATTCATCGGGAAGTTTTATTATCTGGTCCGATACTAATGGTCACTACTATGGAAATCCTGATGCTGAGTGGACACATTCATGGGTTCATTTTGAAGGAAAAACAATATCACCTCTGATTGCAGGTTCCGGGTTTAAACCCAATAGCGTTATAAAACTGCCCTCCCCTGATATTTTTGTTGAATCCTTACAATCTATTTACCGCGAGTTAATTGAGCAGATTGATCCGGAAATGGTTATTCTTCAGAACCTCTTTCAAAACATGCTCTTACGGTTAGCTCGTCAAATCGGACAAGCGAAAAAGAATCAAATCATACCACCGCGCATCCTGAAAACAAAAAACAGCACTTAATCTCACCTACAAGGAGAGCACATGGTCGATAAAGAACCGATGGAAGCGGGTATCTTCAGTCAGTTCGGGATGAAATGCCGTTACAATCATATTACGCTGCCGGCAGGCTACCGGCTGTCCCAGGACGGATGCAAGCACCTCCACATCAACCCCTGTACTGACTACCCCTGGTGCCCGGATGAATACCACCTCAGCTAAATCACCAGGAATCCCTTCCATCGCAATCTCTGTTATAAAACTTTCAAGCTGGCTGCCATACCAGTTGCGTCTGACAGTAATATCCATACAGTCAAGTACTGAAACGGCCTGACCTTCAACCCCCTTGGCAAGCAGAATCATCCCTGCACAGGTACCCCACACCGGCAGCCCATCTCTGATAAGTTGACGCAGCGGTTCCACCATACCAAAATGCTCAAGAAGCAGCCCCTGTGCCGTGCTTTCTCCGCCCGGTAAAATAATACCATCAAGACCTTCAAGCTCTCCAGCTGACCGAATAGCCGTTACCTGCAGATTCGGCAATCCCAACCTGTCGAGCAGGGCTGCATGCTCCAAATTCCCACCCTGCAGTGCCAGGACACCGATAATCAGGGGTTTACTACCACCCCCGCTGTGCAAATCTCTGATCCTGGGACAAATCTGCCAAATTCAGACCACGCATAGCCTCTCCCAATCCAGTTGATACTTTGGCAACCAACTGCGAATCCTGATAGTTGGCAACCGCAAGCACGATAGCCTGTGCACGTGCTGCCGGATCCTCCGAGGCAAAAATTCCGGAACCGACAAAAACCCCGTCACTTCCCAACCGCATCATCAATGCAGCATCGGCCGGAGTGGCAATGCCGCCTGCAGCAAAGTTAACAACCGGCAAAGCACCGCTGTCAGCCACTTCTACAACCAGATCGTACGGTGCCTGCAAATCTTTAGCTGCACTCATAAGTTCTTCTGTCGGCATTGTATGGAGCTGCGCTATCTGCTGCTGGATCTTTCGCTGATGACGTACAGCCTCCACGATATTCCCGGTACCAGCCTCACCTTTCGTGCGGATCATCGCAGCACCTTCACCAATACGCCGAAGAGCCTCTCCAAGATCACGTGCACCGCAGACAAACGGAATCTTATACGCTTGCTTATCAATGTGATACTGGTCATCTGCCGGAGTGAGCACCTCACTTTCGTCAATGTAATCGATACCCAGACTCTGTAGAATATCAGCTTCGACGATATGCCCGATGCGTACCTTTGCCATAACCGGGATAGTGACAGCATCCTTGATACGGATAATCATTTCCGGATCAGACATCCGCGAAACCCCTCCCGCCTTCCGGATCTCGGAGGGAATCCGTTCCAGTGCCATAACTGCCGATGCACCGGCGGCTTCTGCAATTTTTGCCTGCTCGACATTCATGACATCCATGATAACCCCGCCCTTGAGCATCCTGGCCAGGTCTTTGTTGAGTTTATACTGTGTATTCATATTTTCCCCCTTGCATTTTCTTTATTGTATCGATACAATATAAATAGATAACACTATTGTAGTGGCAATATACGTACATTTAATGGAATTGTCAATACAAATGGAGAGAAGTAGTAGTATGAAATTTATTGTACCGATACAATTGACAGACAATGGCCCCAAATACCTCCAGATTGCCGGGCAAATTGAACAGAAAATCAAAGATGGGGAGCTGCAGCCGGGTGACAAACTTCCCCCCATACGACATCTGGCTGGGGAACTCTCCGTCAATACCATCACCATAGTCAAAGCCTATGAACAACTTCAGGGCAAAGGATTGGTAACCAAAATCAAGGGAAGCGGAGTCTATGTCGGTGCTCTTTATAGACAAAGCCCCAAAGATCATACACATGCAGCATCCAGGGAAAATGCACCGGAAGCCGTATCCAGTGACCTCAATAACGATGAACTCTATCTTGATGATGAAATTGAGCTGATGCAGCGCGGCAGCATCGTTCTCACGAAAGAGCAGACCAACTTCGCAACATCGACCCCGACCTCAGACCTTTTCCCGGTAAAAGCCTTCAAACAAGCGCTCAATATCGTTCTGGATCGCGACGGCGGTGCAGCCTTCGAATACGATGTAAGCAACGGCTATCTCCCCCTGCGCGAACAGGTAAGTACACTTCTTAAATCACGATACGGAATCATAACTCCGGCCGATCGTCTGCAGACTATTTCCGGCGCACAGCAGGGAATCGACATCGCGGCAAAAGCCCTGATAAAACCCGGGGACCGGGTGCTCGTGGAAGATCCCACCTATACCGGGGCTCTGGCTGTATTTAAGTCACGCGGCGCACAGATTGTCGGGATTCCCATGGAGAGTGACGGCATCAATATCGAGTATCTGGAAAAAAGCATGGCGTTCTACAAACCAAAAGTACTTTACCTCATGCCCGATTACCAGAATCCGACGACCTGCAGTTACAGCAGTGAAAAACGGCAAGTTATCATCGATATTGCACACCAATTCGGTTGTTATATCATCGAAGATGACTACCTGTCGGATCTCACCTTCAGTACAGGTGAACGATCTAAACCGCTCAAGACGTATGACTGGAAGGATGATGAACGGGTAATCTATATCAAAAGTTTTTCGAAACTGCTTATGCCGGGCTTACGCATAGGGTTTCTCGCAGCTCCCGGAAAATTATCCCGTGACATTCTTCAGGCAAAACACCTTACCGATATCGCATCATCAGGGCTTATTCAGCGTGCTTTCGCCAGCTACCTGCACTCAGGTGATTGGGAACAGCATCTTGATCAAATGCGGGACCTCTTCCGCCGACGACTGAACAAGCTGCTTGAGGCAGTCAGGAAACATCTTCCAACCTGTACACATTTCGAGACACCGAAGGGGGGATTCAATCTTTGGGTTCCCCTGCCGCAGGGCATCCGTGCAGTAGATGTTTATAAGGCAGCTGCACATGAAGGAGTGCTCTGCACCCCCGGTAATGTGTTTCGCGCCGGAAACAAGGATCATGATGATCACCTGCGTCTGAGTATAGCAGCGGTTGCCGACGAACAAATCGACAGGGGGATCAAAACCATTGCGCAGGTTCTGCATACGCTGCAAACCAGCTCCAGGAGCACTGATTATATCAGTCCGCTCATGTGAAGGCCCTTCCTGTAGTTGCAGAGAACCATCAGGTCGGGCTGGACAAAACACATTATGCCTACTATCATCATACAGAACCCCACAAGAGGAGTTACTCAAATGAATGTTATAGAGATTAACAATCTTACCAAGTATTACGGCAAAGCCAGAGGCATCATCGATGTCAGCTTCAATGTCAAAGAGGGCGAAATATTTGGTTTTATCGGACCCAACGGTGCAGGAAAATCAACAACAATCAGGACACTGCTCTCACTCATTTTCCCAACCAGCGGCTCCGCAACCATCTTCGGAAAAGACTGCATAAAGTATGGGCCTGAGATTCGTCAGGATATTGGATACCTGCCCTCGGAAGTCTTCTACTATGATAAAATGAAAGTAATTGATTTACTCAAATACTCAGCAAGTTTTTACAAAAAAGACTGCACTAAACGCACCCATGAACTTGCGGAAATAATGGAACTGGATCTGAAACGCCGAATTGACGACCTCTCTTATGGAAACAAAAAGAAAGTGGGTATCGTCCAGGGATTACTGCACGAACCAAAACTCATCATGCTTGATGAACCAACCAGCGGTCTTGACCCGCTTATGCAGCAAAAATTCTTTGACATAATAGAAAAAGAGAACAAAAAAGGGGCAACTGTCTTTTTCTCATCACATATATTAGCCGAAGTTCAGGCACTGTGTAATCGTGTAGCTATTATCAAAGAAGGATCTATCGTTAAACTCGAAGATATCAAGACTCTCAGTGCAGTACATTATAAAAAAATTACGGTAAGAGGGGACAAACTTGATGAGAGCAAATTCAACATTGAGGGTGTCAGCGAACTGCAGAAACAAGCTCATGAGATAAAATTCTACTACAATGGCGACATCAATAAGATGATCGGTGCAATTGGTGCTGAGACTGTTCAGGATGTTCTTATTGAAGAGCCCTCTTTGGAAGAGATTTTCATGCACTATTACAAGTAGGAAGAAATATGAATATATTTACCTATGAATTAAAGATGTACAGAAATTCGATTATAATCTGGTCAATATCAATTGCAGGGTTGCTTGTGCTGTTTATGGGCATCTACCCAAGCATGGCAGCTGATGCAGCACTCATGGATATGATTTTGGAAAATTATCCGGAAGCAATGTTGAAAGCCTTTGGAATGGCAGGTAGTTTGTCATTATCCAGTGTATTGGGTTACTTCACATTTACCTTTGCTTTCGTACAGTTGTGCCTTGCTATGCAAAGTTCGTATTATGGATTTCATTTTTTATCAGTAGAAGAGAGGGAATTAACAGCAGACTTTTTGATGAGCAAACCCGTATCCCGTCGGCGAATTATCATAGCAAAATTTATGGCGGCCTTTGTAAGCCTTTTAATTACCAACCTATGTGTCTGGGTCGGCAGTTTCGGCAGCATTATGCTTTTCCGGGATGGTCATGCCTTTGAACCAGGAAATCTGATAGTTTTGTTATCAACTATTATTATTTTTCAACTGTTTTTTCTCTGTATAGGTATGCTCGTTTCGGTACTGGTAAAAAAAATACGAAGCGTACTTGCTTTTTCCATGGCACTTGCATTCGGTCTCTATATCCTTAATGCATTAAGAGGCATTATTGGAGGGGAACTTCTGGGAATAATAACTCCCTTTTATCATTTTGAGGCATCTTACATTATAGAACATGGAAAATATAATATGGCAACGGCCTCAATAAGCATAGGTATTATTATTGTTTCTATTGTATCAAGTTACCTCTTATATTTAAAACGCAATATTCATTCTTTATAGGAGATATGTTCATGAATATCATTAAAAGAGAATTACGGGCAAACATGAAATCACTCCTTATCTGGATTTGCTGTATTGCTGCAATTATTTTCATGATGATGTCTGAATTCTCAGCATACTATAACAATCCTGAGATGACAGCTATACTTGATTCAATGCCGAAAGCACTGATGGAAGCCTTTTCCCTGGATAGTGCGAATCTCACAACAGTGAGCGGTTTTGTAAGCATGACATCGACCTATTTCTCTATTATGCTTGGTATATATGCTGTTCTTCTCGGTAATTCGATTATTGCCAAAGAAGAGCGTGATAAAACGGTGGAATTTTTTCTTACTCTGCCGGTTACAAGGCAAAAAGTCATTTTCAGCAAGTTGATCAGTGCAGTGATTAATTGCATTAGTATAAATGCTGCTACCGGTCTGGTAATTTATATAACATCTGTAGAGTATACACCGGATAGTGCTTTCTATAAGTTCCTTGGGTTAATGCTTTTCACTATTTTTATCATTCAAATGATTTTTCTCAGCATCGGCATGCTGCTTGCCGCGATTATAAAAAGGTACAAGAAATCTGGCATTTATGCAGTAAGTATTTTACTTATTACCTATATCCTATCAATCCTGGTCGGTATCAGTGATAAGATTGATTTTATGAAATACCTCACCCCGTTCAAATATTTCGAAGCCGGTTCTCTGCTAAACAAAGGCAGATTGGATACTGTTTTTCTCTTACTATCCCTGGGGATTATTGCTGTCAGCATGGCAGGAACTTTTATTTTTTA
>JAGLNY010000009.1 GCA_023139255.1 Spirochaetales bacterium | reverse complement strand
TATGTAATCGGGTCGGTTATCCTGAATATAGAAGGCAAGACAAATTCACACCTTCTGCAAAATGAGATGGATCTTTTCCCTTATGATGAACATTTCGAGACGAAAGAGGCTCTTGTTTCCCGGGCAGAAGAGCGTAAAAGCTTTTTATTCAATAAACGTATTTTCGACAGCTTCAGGAGCTACCCATTCTGTGCCACTGCAGGGGTAAACCTAAAAGATGTCGTTGATGTTTTTAAAGGTATTAAACAACTGGACCAGATTGAATTCGAAGTTCTTCTATCACTCTCAATGTTTTATTGAGGAGGATAGCGGCGGCGATCGGTGCCTTGTGTAAACGGTGTCTGACACTCCACACTCAACACTCATCCCTGGAACAGCTCGACAACTTCTTCAACCGTTCGGGCAGAGCTGAGCAATCTCACGAAAGTGGTTGAGATCGTTACACGGGCAATCTCCGATAGAGCTTCGATATGGGGACCAGCCTCGTTAGGGGCAGCCAGCATCAGGAAAAACACTTTGGAAGGTTTACCGTCAAGTGAATCAAAATCGACGCCTTGAGGCGCAATACCGATCGCCAGGGTAAGGTTTTTTACCTGTGTGGTTTTAGTATGGGGTATGGCAATACCGTCAGCCAGACCGGTTGAACCTTTATCTTCCCGGGCCCGGACATCAAGGAAGGCCGCTTCAACTGCATCAATTTTACCGGCATCCTTGAGAACTTGAATCAGTTCTCGGAGAATATCATTTTTCATTGTCGAGACAAGAGGGACTTTTATACATTCAGGTTTTATCAAATCAATTAATGCCATACATTTTTCCTTTAACTCAGATTCTCAAACATTGACCATACGCGGTCATCATCTTTGACTATAAGAACTGAACATGTAACGCTACGCATTGCACGTTCTACTTCATTATAAAATTCATCCCGACGGGATTGTATGCGGGATAGTTCCCCAATTACCAGCAAGTCAATTTCGAGTTCCTTGCAATACCGTTTTATCGCGGTATTTACCGCACCATCAGCTTTCTCTAAGTCTATAACCAAACCTTTCTGTCTGGCAAGGTTACGGACATGATTTAAGTAACGTTCGGCATCTTCTTTGAGATCCCGTTCGTATTCCATCTGTTCCGATTTCAGGAAAATATGTGATCGAACCAGATCATTCAGTGCCCGTGTATTGATAACATACAGGGCTGTCAGATGAGCTTTATAGGTTTGCGCCAAACAGATCGAGTATTGAGCTGCCGTTAATGATTCTTCGGAGCCGTCCACATAAACCAGTATATTCCGGATTGGTCCTGCCATTACGTTTCTCCTTTTTTCTTTTTTTCCAGTCTGTCTTTTACCATTTTCATTAATACAAACATGTCACGTTCATTTTCTTCCAGTCGATTTTTGATATAATCCACGGTTTCAGATAGCTGAGGGATGGCCATTTTTTCTAATGCGTTTACCTTTCGGATGGTTTTTCGCACCTCCTGAGCTAACCGCATGATAGAAATTTTTAATTCAGCGAGTTTGCCCATTAATTCAAGCGCCTGCTTAAAACCTGTCACGCTGGAATCTATCCAGAAACTGGTGCCAAGCGGTGAGTAAAATGGTGAATAATCAACAAAATTCGTGTCCACTACCGGAAGGGCTACTCCCATGATTTTTCGATGTTTAATAATAATTTCGGTATCAATATTCACTGCGCTGGAAAGATTTACCACTTTACGCTTGCCCATAGCCAGGGTAGCTTCCTCAAATGAGCGGAAAGCCTGAAACAAAGATTTATCAACTCTATCCTGAAAATCTACGGCCTGGTCAACCAGGTTTAGCAGTTCTATGATCAGGATATTCCGTTTCTGATCCAGAAGTTCATACCCGAGTTGGGCAAACTTCAGTTCATGCTTCAGGGTAAGCAGATTAGTTTTAGTGGGGGCAACATTTCTCATTTTGTGTTCCCAATCCTGTCATAATCTTTCTCAGCAATTCTTCCGTAATAGGTCTCAATCTCTTCTTCTGTGACTCGATGAAGTTCCTCTACCGGCAGAAGACTCAAAGCTTCCCATCCCAGATCCAGGGTTTGTTCGATTGTCCGGTTTTCTCCTTTGTGTTGTGAGATGAAGATTCTTTCAAAGGTTTCACCAAATTCCATGTATTGATGGTCAAGCGGGGTAAGCTCTTCTTCCCCGATTACTGATGCCAGGTTGCGTACGTCTTTAACATAACTATATGCCGCAAACAGCTGGCTGGCTAGATGCGGATGGTCCTCCCGCGTCATATTTTCCCCGATTCCATCCTTCATTAACCGTGAAAGGGAGGGAAGCCCTGCTACCGGCGGGTATATTCCACGGCCGTTCATATCCCTTTCAAATACAATCTGCCCTTCAGTTATATATCCTGTAAGGTCGGGTATTGGGTGGGATATATCATCTGAAGGCATGGTTAATATCGGGAGCTGGGTAATCGATCCTTTGAAGCCCTTCAGCATTCCGGAACGTTCGTAGAGCTCAGCAAGGTCAGAATAGAGGTATCCCGGGTAGCCTTTGCGTGATGGTATTTCACCGCGCAATGTTGATATTTCCCGTAAGGATTCACAGTAATTAGACATATCTGTCATTATCACTAATACGTGCATATCTTCATTAAATGCCAGATGTTCTGCCAGGGTCAGCGCACAGCGCGGGGTAATAAGACGTTCAATTGAGGGATCGTCGGCAAGTGAAAGGAATAGTGCGACATTATCGATCACCCCTGTTTCCTCAAATGACTGGATAAAATAGCGGGCAACATCGTGCTTAACTCCCATGGCTGCAAACACTACGGCGAATTCGGTATCCTCGCCTTTTATTCTGGCCTGCCGTGCAATCTGTGCGGCAAGTTCGTTGTGCGGCAATCCGTTTCCGGAAAAAATTGGTAATTTCTGCCCACGGATGAGCGTATTCATTCCATCGATAACCGATATTCCTGTCTGGATAAAATCACGTGGATATTCACGGGCGGTTGGGTTTATCGGTTTACCGTTTACATCCAGATCCAGGTCCCCTATGGGTTGCGGGCCTCCGTCCACCGGCTGACCAAGGCCGTTAAAAACACGGCCAAGCATTCTTTTGGAAACGCTGAGTTTCAGCGGTTCTCCCATGAACCGCACCCGGGTTTCGGGGAGGCTCATTCCTGATGTCCCCTCAAACACCTGCACTACTACTACATCTTCTGAAGTATCCAGAACCAGCCCAAGACGAACATGGCCTGTTGAATCAACACATTCAACCAACTCGCGATAGCCGACGGGGTGGGTTTTTTTGACAAACACCAGGGGTCCGTCAAGTTGGTCAACACCGATATATTCACGGCTGGATAAGAGTTTTTTCTTGATTTTATGCGCCATTTGATTAGGCTTTTGATTAGACATAGAGCGACTCCAATTGATCGAAACCCCGTTCGAGTCTGGCTTCCAGTTTATCAAATAATTCCATTTGATCGTTGCCGATGGTAAATTTCATTTTTATTACATCTTGCAGTGCTCTCATTTTTCTGACTCTCACAATAGTTATACCCTTTTTAATTGCATCCTGTCCCCTTCGCCAATAGAGCAGGATAAGGGCTAACATCCGCGTCTGTTTTTCTAATGTTGAATACCGGTCAATATCATCAAATGCATTCTGCTGCAGGAATGCGTTCTTGAAAACAGTACAGACTTCTATGATAAAGCGCTGACTATCCGGTAGTGCATCAGGTCCTACCAGTTTTACGACTTGCTGCAGCCTGACTTCCCTGTGTAGAAGTTCCATCATTTCAGTCCGGTCTTTCTCCCTTTGAAAACCGAGCTTTTGTTCCCACCATGGCAGCAGGTCTTCCATGTATTCGGAATAACTTTCCAACCATGAAATTGCCGGATAATGACGTGCATTGGCTAACTGGCGGTCGAGTCCCCAGAAACACCGGACAAATCGCCGGGTATGTTGAGTAACCGGTTCGGAAAAATCACCCCCGGGGGGTGAGACTGCCCCGATTATCGAAACTGAGCCTTCCTCGCCGCTTAATAATCTCATATAGCCGGCCCTTTCATAAAACTCGGCAATACGGGTTGGGAGATAAGCCGGAAACCCCTCCTCGGCCGGCATTTCTTCCATCCTCCCGGACAGTTCCCGTAACGCTTCAGCCCAACGAGATGTGGAGTCAGCCATGACTGCTACATCATAACCTTGGTCGCGATAATATTCGGCTAACGTTACACCGGTATAAATACTGGCTTCCCGTGCTGAAACCGGCATGTTTGAGGTGTTTGCGATCAGGATTGTTCTGTTCATGAGGCTTTGCCCGGTACGGGGGTCAATCAGTTTTGGGAATTCCGTTAGTACATCGGTCATTTCGTTTCCCCGTTCCCCGCATCCTATATAGACAATAATATCTGCGTCACACCACTTGGCAATAGCGTGCTGGATCATCGTTTTCCCGGTACCGAAACCGCCGGGAATAACTACTGTCCCGCCTTTTGCCAGCGGAAAAAGCGTATCAATAACTCTCTGGCCGGAAACAAGAGGTTTTCCCAGGGGAAGCCGTTCAGCTGTCGGTCTCGCTTTCCTGATTGCCCAGGTTTGCATCATGGTGAGTTCTTTTTCTTCCGGGGCGGCTCCTTTTGAAGCCCCCCCTGCTGCATTGCTCACTTTAGGGAGAACCTTAGCAATTACATCTGTTACAGTATATGATCCCTCTTCTGCAATATATGTAAGGGTTCCTTCTATGCCGGGAGGAACAAGTATTTTATGCAGAATCTGGCTTGTCTCCTGGCATGTGCCAATAATTTCTCCTTCACGCACTATCGTACCGGTGCTTACTGATGCCGGGATAAAATCCCAGGTCTTATCGCGGGCTAGCGAGGGTAAATTGATTCCCCTTTCAATATATTCCTGTGACATAGCATAGATAGACTCCAGAGGTCTCTGAATTCCATCATAAATTGTACCGATCAGGCCTGGTCCAAGTTCCACACTCATCGGCATCCCGGACCCATAAATATTTTCTCCGGGGGAGATACCCGTCGTATCTTCATATACTTGAACTATTGCCGTGCTGCCTTTAATTTTAATTATCTCACCGACAATTCTCATCTCCCCAACTCTTACCATCTCCAGCATTACTGCATTGGTAATACCTTTGGCTCCAACAACCGGACCATTTACCCGCTGTACCGTACCGACAATTCTCTCCTCCATACTAGGAGTCTGTCGGACTTCATCATTCCGGTTTGGTTTTTGCTCTTTTTTACATTCTTTGCGTCTCTCAATCGTCGAATATTGCATATATTCTCCTCACTCGTTCCTTAATTATGAAAAAAATTGCTAAAAACAAACTCAAAAGCACCAAGTCCGACAGACTCCTAAACCTCATTCACTATTTGTTCCGGGTGCAAACCCGGGTTCAACAGTTTTCCTGCAATAATTTTTCTGATATACGATTCATAGCGTTTGATCCTGGATTCAATCCGATTATCAAATTGAAGTCGTCCGCTTCTATCCCGGCAAACTATCCCCGGCTCAGAAAGTGGTGTCCCTTTCGCAAGGGTGATCTTTACATCCCGTCCTTCAAAATCGTGAACTTTCGCGACTGCAGCATCCAGCATCGGCTTATCAATCAGCTTTCGTTCGTACTGAGATGCATTAACCTCAATCGCGGCCGAATCCAGCCCAATTGCAGCTTCGATGATCCAACCCTTCACTACTTCAGCATAATCATCACTTTCGATAAGCTTTGAGAACTGATCCCGGAGTTCACTCATAACTGCGTGGAAGAGTTTTTCCTGGATTTTCAGGAGCATCTGTTTTTTTCCTACTTTCAGTGAAAATTCACGGGATGTGTCCAGGGTCTCTATCCGGGCTTCCGCGCGTATCCCTGCTTCCTCAAGAATCTTTTCTTCCTGTATTATTACCATCTCAAGACGCTTTTTAGACTGATCTTCAGCATCGGCAATGAGTTTTGCGGCTTCAGTTTCGGCATCTGCCAGCAAACTATCAATTAAATAATTATCGGTTTTCATGCTTTCTACCCATTTTTACAGTTTTACCCCGATTGCAGTATTTACCATCTCCCGCAAACCAGGTTTGCCCTCGATACGACCAATTCGATCAGGTATTTCCAGTATAAGGGGAAATTTTTCAGTGAAAATATACTGATCAACCTGATCCCTGATCAATTCAGCCATCCGTTCAGTGATGATGATAATACCAACATCTTTATCCTTCAGTGCGGTTTGAAAAGCATTACGGGCCTCTTCTTCCCCGTTGACAATCATTCCTTCTACGCCAACCATACCAAAACCAAGAACTGTATCTTCATCACCGATACTATAATATTTCATGCTGTACCCTTCGCACCTTGAGAAAAAGCTTATTCTACACTTTACCCAGTATCATCAGGGCAGTAATGAACCCAAAGACGACCAGCCCTTCGGCTAAGGCTATAAAGATAAGTGCCTGCCCGGCAATTTCCGGTTTTTCCCCAATTGCGCCCATTGCGGCCGCACCGACTCGGGAAATCGCCATCCCTGCCCCAAGTGCCCCTAACCCGAAGGCAAGCGCAGCCGCAATCAGCCCAAATTTTTGTACTTCAGGATCGACCGTAATTAATGTGCCTTCCTCTGTTGTTTGTTGGGCAAAGATGCTGGGAACTGCAAAAAGGAGCAGTACCATTATCAACATCAGCATGCGAAACACAACTTTTCGTTTAAACTCTTTTTTTTCATCCATGGAACTCTTCCTCCTGAGTACGGACCTTTAGGGAAATCGGCGCGTATGCCTTCCCTGATCCAATAAAATATTTTGAAAAAAATTCATAATAATTCAAACGCAGGGACTGTATCCCCGCGGATAATCCTTCCAGGGCTATGACCAGTGCATTACCCAATATCAGAATCAGAAAGGACCATACAGTATAAGTGCCATTCTGACTTGCAGCCATCTCCGCCATCCGGGTAAAGGCGATCATCAGGCTTACATGGGCGATGCCCAATCCTGCGACACGCATAAAAGAGAGTGTATTAGCCAGGTATCCGGAAAATATTTCCAGAATCTCAACGAGCCATTCCATAAACCCGTTCATCAATTTGATGAATGAAAAAGGTTTTCGATTCTCATTATGTTTTCTGCGCAGCAGATAATGAATCGGCTCCTTGCCTAAAAGCAGGAAAGCCGGTACCCCAAAAGCAATCAACAGAAACAACCCGCCAGGCAGCGTTTTAAATGCATGATTGGCAAAGTAAAACCCGGTGTACACTCCCATCCCGTACATAAAACCACCGAGAAGACCACTCTTGTCAAAAACCAATTTCATATAACGTTTTTTTCGAAAGAGATTTATCCAGTTCAGCACCAACCCGACACCTATAACCAATATGCCGAAATAGATCGTTATGAGCAGAATATCATAGATATTGGAAACAGTGGAATTTCCACTTCCATGCCCGCTTATAATCCCGTGATAGTTAAACCACAAGGGGGGCAGCCATTCCCTTCCAAAGTATGAGCCAAAAAGAACCCCGAAAATCATAGCAGAGACCCCGCAATAGGTCATAAGCGAAAATATTTGTCTCATGCCGTCTTTAACTTTTTTCAAGTAAAGTTTAGCCAGGATTCCCAGAAGTAAAAGTACGATACCGTGACCGACATCGGAAAACATTAACCCAAACATAGCAAGATAGGCAACTGCTACAAATGGGGTTGGATTGATCGTCCCATATTCCGGGATTGCGTAATTGGTTACGAGCATCTCAAAAGGGGCAAGGGATTTAGGATTATTTAACTGTACCGGGATCTCTATACTCTCTCCGGAATGAGCCGTAACATCTGAAGCTCCAGTCCACTGCAGCACGCACTTATTATCAACTACTTTTCTTATGCCTTTTTCCAGCGAATCTCTCTTTCCTGCCGGGAGCCAACCAGAGAAGATAACAGTTCGTTGGGTTTTTGAAAAATATGATTGAATAGTATCTATAAGAGAGTACATGGTGAGCGTTACCCATGTATCCCGAAACCAGTCAGCTTTACCCCCCAGATTCCGGGTAGATTCAGTATTGTATTGTTCCTGTTTACTTTTCAACCGGGTGATCTTTGCTTTTATATCCGTAGCCGCCAGATCTTTCGTCGGCCCGCTGTTTTCCGGCAAGTCGGTCTCTACCCAGGAATACTTATCCAAAATAGCAGAAACAGCCTGCTCATCCCGTTTCAACGTGATAATCATCAACGTAATCCTGCCGACTCCTTCGCTAAAATTAAGCTGCACTGATGGGAACCGTAAAAGATCGCGGGAAAAATCATCCAGCATCGTAACCGATATCGTCCCTGCACGGATCTGTAGAAAGGAGTATGAAGATTGCCGTTTGACCGTACCCCGCAGGTCACCGAATAACGCAATCTGTCGATCAAGGTCTTCAAGCTGCAGTATTTCACGTTGCAAATCACGCTGTATATTTCGCAAATCCTGAACTTCAGAGCTGATTTCATCAAGCTGAGTTTCCACAACATCCAGATCTACCGTCTTAAAATCCTCGATTTTCAGATCAACCGCGAGGAGTGGAGATTTCGGTAATGAGGATGTTAAAGTTTCGATCCTTATTCTGCTTTCCTGAAGCCGTGCAGTTGAAAACTTTGAGGTTACGGCAGAAATACGCGGATCGACCCCAATATCGAGCTTGGATACTTTCACAAAATCAAGTACACCCTGCCGTAATAATTCATGGCTAACTTTCCCGGTACTTTTCTCTGCAACAATTGCTGTCAAATGAACCATTTCAGAAGTAAACATGATATAAATTCCTTCCAGTCTTAAATCAATTTAACAAATCTATTTAATAAATCTTATCGACAATCCTGTCCTCAGGCATCCCATAATTTTTCGCGTTCAATAATGTTATAAGTTTCTGCATCTCACTTTTTCTTAAAAAGAAGTAACTGAGTATCATCCCTATCGTGAAAGGATCTCCCATCAACATTTTGCGTACTTCACGGCGCTGGATGTCCTGTAATAGGGATTCCACGAGTACCATCCGCCGTTCGGTATCCAGATCACGGGAAAGGAACCCGGAAAATTCAGGATAGCTCTCATCAACCAAAATAGAGAGTAGATCTGTGCCACTGCCGGCTTTCCCGGCTTTACTGATTGTACGTCTGTCTAATTTCCGACCGCCCGAGATAGTAAATCCCAGGATTTCATCAACCGTAGATTTATAAAAATTTTTTAACCGTATAATCCTGGTTATATTTTCCAGATCAATTTCCACACCGATCATTCGGGAAACAATTTCCCGATCCTGTTTAGGTAAAAGAGCTGCTGCCTGATCCAATGTTTGGAAAAAGTACCTATCCAATTCCATTTCCACCGGGTAAAT
>JAGLNY010000089.1 GCA_023139255.1 Spirochaetales bacterium | reverse complement strand
GGCAGTCCTGCTTTTACCAGCATTATTCTGCTGTCGACTATTACTGTGGATTTAACCCTTCTTATCCACATCCCGATAAGCCGGGCAAGACTGATATGTGCCCCTGAAAGCAGTGCCCTGAACCAGAGACTGAAAAATTTTATAAAGAAAACAAGGAAGACAATCGATACCAGTCCGATCAAAATCATACTTAAAGTGTAAATCATTTTTTACTCTCCTTTTTTACGAATACCCGGCTTCCCTCTACCTTGAACACCTGGATTTTATTGCCCGAATCGAGGTATTCACCATTTGTCAGGGCATTAAATCTCTGCCCTTCTATCTCTACTATTCCGATAGGCCGCATATCTTTTATAACTATTCCGGAACTTCCTTTAAGATTTCTGTATTTTTCCTGTGTAAAGGACGTAAATCCTGATTCATGACTCTGCTTTGTGTTCAGAATCAATTTTTTCCCAATTATCGTTTTGGGGAATATTTTGAAGTAAAAAATGATCAGAAGAGGTGTCAGGATTAATGCTCCAAGGATGAATATAGAACCTGTTAGAATGCCGTAATCGAGAAAGGCAAATACGACACTTCCGACGATGCATCCTCCTCCAATGATCCCTATTATGCCGGCTGCGGGAACAAAAAACTCAACTATTATGGCAATAAGACCAATGAAAAACAATCCTGTAAGAAATAGCAGGTTCATACCTTTTTAACCTTTATAATATTACCGGATTTCCCGGTGATTTCGATTTTACAGCCTTTATCAATGTATTCGCCGTCTGTTTCCACAGGAAGAATTTCATCTCCCAGTGAAGCCTTCCCTGAAGGACGGAGGGGTGTAACAGTTACTCCTGCCGTTCCTTCTTTAAGAATTGAAGTTTCTTCTATTAGTTGATCCTGCTGTCCATTAATCCGGTCTGTAATCTTACTGACATCCTGATCTGCCGCCGATGTAAGGATTAGTCTTCTGAAAGGGGCAAGATGAGGGAAAATTGCCAAAAGAATTGCCATAATGATTACCGAAGCACCTACTGTTATGAAAACAAGTATCATATTCTTTAGCAGAATTTCTGTTTCCCATTCAAATTCAGGGATAAAAAATTCCTGTCTGGATAGAATCAGGGCCGTCATCATCAAAAATATACCGGAGATACCTGCTGCACCGAATCCGGGAATCAGGAATATTTCTGCAATAAGGAGTGCTACCCCTGCAATAAACAGCAAAAGTTCAAAGGAACTTAAAGTTCCCATCAAAGCCCCCCCGGCAAACGCAATTACAAAACAAATAATAGCAATTGTGCCTGGAACAGCAAATCCCGGTGTTGAGACTTCTATGTATAGACCAACAAGACCGATCATAATAAGGATGCTTGTTACGACTGACCCGGTAATCCAGGCAGCAAGTCTGTCCCACATCGTGGGTTCTATCCGTGTAACTTCAGCAGGAAGGATATCAAGTAGAGTATAGAGATCTTCGACTACGCTCAAAGTCCCCTTGGAAATTCCGTATTTTTCCATTTCTCCTGCCCGTAAAGTAAGCAGCTTTCCTTCTGCAGAAACGATCATCCCCGTTTCAAATTCAGATCCTGCCTCTTCCGCTCTTTTTTTCAAGGTTTCTATTTCATTCTCCAGAGCAAGAGAAACTTCTCCATCTATATAAATTTCTCTAATAATAAGGTCTTTATCAACCATTCCCAGGGCAGCGGGGATTGAATAGCCGTTTTTTTCAGCCAGGGCCGCCATCTGTCCCCTCATGGCGCTTACTACCTTCTCATCAGCCATTTCCATCCCTTCCTGAGTCTGGTAAACCGGAGCTGCAGCGCCTATGGATGTTCCCTCTGTCATATAGATACTGTCGCAGGAGAAAGATATTAGTGCCCCTGCAGACCAGCTTACCCCAAGGGTCCCTGGACCGGCAGAAATAAAGGCAATTGTCTCAGAATCCTGAATGGACCCGATCAGTGTTGCTATTTTGAGGGCTGTGTCGACTCTGCCCCCAAATGTGTTTATGTCAAATATTAGTATTGGATCATCGGATTCTTCCAGGGCCCTTCTTAAGAATGCCAGCTGGAAAGGTTCTATGTCGCCGGTAATAGGAATGATACTGGCCTTATCGCAGAAAATGGCCTGGGCAGTAAGTATCAAGGCCAGAAGCAGAAATATACGTTTCATACGCCGCTCCTACTTTATATAATCTACCAATAAAGGTGAGATGTCAAATATAAAAAAATCCAAAGCGCTTTGAAATAATCCTTGACAATACTCCAATCCCATGTAATGATTAATTAGCAAAGATCCAAAGCGCTTTGAAAATGGTTGATATGGTAAAATTAATAGATATTGCAGAAAACCTTAATCTTTCTCTCACGACAGTATCAAGGGCTTTAAACGATTACAGCGAAGTAAGCCCTGTAACAAAAGCAGCAGTAAAAAAAGCTGCTAAAGAGATGGGCTATATCCCACACCGAATGGCTAAGCATCTGGCATTAAAAAAGAGTCATCTTATCAATCTGTTGTATGATGATTACAGCGAATCTATTTCATATCAATCCTTCACCTTTGAAGTAATTGCCGGTGTGAGAAGTTTTTTTGGAAACACCTCGTATGATCTTATCATTGTACCGGAAAACACGAAAAACAAAAATCGGGAATCATTAAAGAATATATGCTATTCACGTGGGGTCGATGGCCTTTTCGTTCTAGGCATCAGGACCGATGATTCTTATATTACGGAACTTAAAGAAGATTTTCTGCCGACTGTTGCAATTGATTATCCCTTATCAGGCAAGAGAATCTCATATATTGAATCTGATAATATAAAAGGATGTAAACTCGCCATTAACTATCTTGTTTCAAAGGGACACAAGCATATCGCATTTATTAATGGGCATAATTTTGCAGCAATTAGTCAGGTACGACTGGATGGATATAAAATTGCACTGAAAGAGAACAGTATCCCCTATAATCCAGGAATTACTATAAGCAGCGACTATACAAAAGAGGGAGGCTATAAAGCCGCGAACATACTACTTAAGAAAAATCATCATATTACTGCTATATTTGCAGCTTCCGACCTCATGGCTGTCGGTACAATTAAAGCAATTAATGAACAGGGACTAAAAGTTCCCGATGATATTGCGGTAATTGGTTTCGATGATGTCTTCTTTGCGGAACATTCGCAACCTGGATTGACAACAGTACGACAGCATAAATTCGAGATGGGATATCAAGGGGCTAAACTATTACACCGAATAATTGAGCAGCCTGACTATATTCCCAAAAAGAAACGGATTGATGTTGAGCTGATAATTCGGGATTCTGCTTGAGACCTTTCTAAATACTGGACAATGCGTGACTGCATGTGAATAGTACGTTTCAAACAGTTTTTTTTTGAGAAATTTCCAAAGCGCTTTGAGTTTTGGAAAAAGTAATAATTAGCGTTGAAAACCGCAGAAAGCGGTTGTAATAAAAAGGAGGCGACTATGAAAAAAGTAGCTACATTAATTATGGTGCTTATGGTTGTATCTGCAGGAGTCATATTCTCTGCAGGGGAAGAGGAAGCTGTATCCGCAGAATTAACGATGGCTGGAGCGGAACCGACAAGTTACACCAAATTCGCAGTTGAGGTAGGAGCAGAAATTGTGTTTTCCGGTTGGGGAGACGCAACTGAACAGCAAATTTATATTGACGGGATAGAGCGTTTTAGCAAAATCTATCCTGGTGTAACAGTAGATTATCAACCTATACCTGCTGATTTTCAGACAAAGCTCAAGGCTATGATGGCAGGAGGAACCGCACCGGATGTGTTCTATGTTGATGATCAGTTAATGACGGCATTTGGTTCTACTGGACAGCTTTTGGCTCTGGACAGCTACATGGAAGAAGCATCTGTGACCAGGGAAGATTTTATTGTATCCCTGCTCGCAATTTTTACCCATGATGAGAACACCTATGGCTTGCCGAAGGACTGGGGTACATTAGGTCTTGTATATCTTCCCGAAGCGTTTGAGGCTGCAGGTATAGCAGAGCCTACTGATGACTGGACCTGGGATGATCTCTATAATGCGGCAAAAACAATCACTGAAAAGACCGATTATGCGGGGTTTGGCCAGAATGCAGATTGGGCCAGATTTGCACCATGGGCTTTTTCAGATGGCGGGTCTTATACAAATGCAGATTTTACTAAAGCAACACTTGATACGCCGGTTATCAACAAAGCAGCAGATTTTATCATGAAAATGAAAAATGACGGATTGCTTGTAACAAGCGCAGATGTAGGTGCAGGATGGTGTGGTGAGGCTATAGGTAAAGAATTAATTGCCATGACCTATGAAGGCGGCTGGATGGTTAACTACATGAGGAATGAGTTTCCCGATGTTAACTGGAAAGCGGTTCAAGTTGCAAAGAGTAATGCAGGCAATAGATCCAATGTCATATTTACAAACGCAATCGGTGTAAATGCCGGGACAGCATACCCAAAGGCCGCAGCTGCCTTTACCCTGTTTATCACAAGCCGGGAGAATCAGGCAGAAGTTGCTAAAACAGGTTTTGCATATCCAGCACATCCTGATCAGTTGGATCTTATCATTGACCCCAATGACAGGGCAATCTCAGCAGGCGGGCTTGTTGGGAAAGTCGCTTACTGGGGACCTAATACAGGTAAAATAAACGATCAGGTCTCAAAAGCACTGGAGAGAACCTATCTTGGCGCTATGGGGACTGAAGATTCCTTTGCCGAAGCTGATAAAAAAGTGAATGCGATATTAGCAGGCGAGTAGAATTGTGTTTACCAGGGCGGGAGATTAATTTCTCTCGCCTGTTTTGATTTTGCAGCGGCGAGGGAGATTTTGATGAATAAACAAGCCTCATTAAGTAAGATGCGGAAAGTTGAGGAGAGAGCTGCCTACCTGTTTCTTTCACCATATCTGATTATGACCATAGTATTTACTGTTGGTATGATACTGTTTGCCTTATATATCAGCCTGCATTCATGGAATTTGTTTCAAAGCCCTGAATTTGTAGGACTGGATAATTATTTTAAGGCTTTTCGGTCAGAAGATTTTTTGCGGGGATTCCTGAATATTACCTGGTATACATTATTAGTTGTTTTTTTTCAGACATTTATTGCTGTATTCATGGCAGTTGTACTCTTTAAACCAATTCCCGGAAAACAATTTTTCCGGACCTTTTTCTATGCACCAAGTGTCACATCATCGGTAGTTATTTCCATGATATTCTGGTGGATGTACCTGAAAACCGGGTATGTCAACCTCCTAATGAGCAAAGTTGCGGGCATTTTCGGAGGGGAGTGGAATGCTGTCGAATGGCTAAATAATCCTACCGGCCTGTTTCAGCTGATTGCCCGGGCATTCGGGGGAGATATTGCATTCGCACAATGGTATCTTCACGGTCCGAGTGTCACCTGGATGGCTTTGATGGTCCAGGCAGTGTATACCACGTCTCCCACTTTTATGATCATGTTTCTTGCTGCCCTTGTGAATATTCCTCCATCCCTTTATGAGTCGGCATCCATTGATGGTGCAAACTCATGGAAGCAGTTCTGGAAAATAACCCTGCCTATGCTGAGGCCGATTATGCTGCTTGTTGTAGTACTCGGGACTATGGGATGTATCCAAATGTTTGATTATGTAAAAATAATGACAGCAGGAGGACCTCTGGGAACTACCTTGACCCCTGTCTACCAGATATATACCGAAACACTTGGCATCAATGGACCTATACGAGCAGGATATGGGGCAGCCATGGCTTTCATACTTGCCGTTGTGATATTTGTATTTACTTACATTCAGCGGAAATTCATTGAAGAGAAAACGGAGCTTTACTAATTATGGGAAAAACAATGGTAATTTATAGAAAAAATGGTAATTCCAGGAAATTGATGTTAATCCTAAGGTATCTTATACTAGCAGCTATCTCCGTAATTCTGTTTACACCGTTTATTCTCTCATTTCTTGGTACCTTCAAAACAAATATTGAAATAATATCCTGGCCCCCGAAATTTTTTCCTGCAAACTGGTTGTGGAAAAACTGGTTAGATACTTGGACTACAGATTTAGGGAGGGGAGGGACATTTCCAAGATGGCTGTTCAACACGGCATTTCTTGCAGTGCTGACCGGGACTCTACAGGTGCTGTTCTGTGCAATGGGAGGATATGCTTTTGCCAGATTGAAATTCAGGGGAAAGAATATCATATTTACGTTTATGCTCTCTTCAATGATGCTGCCAGGTATAGTTTCGCTTGTTCCTAAATATGTATTTATGGCAAAAATACACCTTATTAATACCTATTGGGCGTTAATTCTTCCTGGAGCTGTAGATGCTTTCGGCATTTTCCTTTTAACACAATATTTTAAATCAATTCCAGGTGAACTTGAGGATGCATGTAAAATTGATGGCGCCAGTTATCTTGATATTTTCAGAAATGTAATTATTCCCTTATCCGGTCCTGCATTACTAACTCTCTTTATACTGAAGTTCCAGTCTATGTGGAATAATTTTATGGAGGCATTACTGTATTTAAGCAAAGTAAGTATGTGGACCCTTAATGTCGCTCTTATGACCTTTCAGCAGCAGTACCAGACTAAGTGGAACCTGACCCTTGTCGGGGCTATGTTCAATGCATTTCCAGTTCTCCTGCTTTTTTTTATATTCAGTAAATACTATATGGAAGGAGTCTCTTACAGCGGGCTGAAGGGGTAATAAAACATATATCCTTTTATTACCAATCTCAACAAATATCTTTATAACAATATGGAGAAGGAGCGCAAAATTGGGAATAGCATACACTATAGGGGCACAGGCATCTACGAACTGGGTGATTACTGAAACTGAATTTATCCCGGAATACCAAAGAAAAATTGAGACAATTTTCTGCCTTGGGAATGGATACATGGGACTCCGTTCAACAACGGAGGAGGAGTATCACGGTGCAAATCGCGGCTTTTATGTCGCAGGATTGTTCGATGCATTTCCGGGCGAAGTTACTGAACTGCCGAATATAGCAGATTGGACAAGTGCTGAGATAACGCTTGATGGTGAAGTATTTAACCTAAGCAGAGGGACTGCATATGGATATCGGCGGCAATTACATCTAAAAACCGGTGAAGTTATCCGAAAACTTGAGTGGGAAAGCCCTTCAGGCAAAAGAACACGCTTGGTGTTCAGACGATTTGTATCAATAAGTAATATACATATCGCTGCAATAAAAATTGAAATAACCCCAATTAATTATTCAGGGAAGATTACCCTGTTTTCCGGGATTAACGGTCAAACAACAAACAGCGGAGTACAGCATTTTAAAGAGGGATCTGCACGGTTTTTCCAGGATAATACCGTTACACTAACATCAAGAACACAAGAATCCGGCATTGGCCTTTCTCTTGCAGTTTCCCACCTTTTCGCGAAAGACGGAAGTAGGATTGTGGTACAAGAAAAGGTGACAACTGGAAGAAGACAAATTTTCTTGTCATCTGAACATGATATCAGGCAGGAAGAAACACTCGGTATGGATATAATCGCTGCTGTGCATACTTCCCGGGATCCTGCATGGAGAACAAAAGAAAAATTATCAGATAAAGAACTGGGGGCAATTACGAAAAGGGAACTGGAAAAAGCAACTGAAGGTGGGTACGAAAAGCTTTTTACTAATCATGCTGAAGCATGGGAACAAATATGGAAAAAACATGATGTGTATATAGATGGCCCGGACTTTGACCAGCTTGCAATCCGGTTTTCCCTTTTCCATATATATCAGATGACCCCGGTGCATGATGAATTGGTTAGTATTGCTGCTAAAGGGCTTTCCGGAGATGGATATAAAGGTCATTTCTTCTGGGATACAGAAATTTTTCTCTTACCTGTGCATACGTATACCTCACCAGAAATTGCCAGGGAACTTCTTCTTTATCGCTACCACTCACTTGCAGGTGCGAGAAAAAAGGCTGGGGAAAACGGTTATGCCGGAGCCATGTACCCGTGGGAATCCGCAGATACAGGAGAGGAAGCTACACCCAAATGGGGCGGTGTTGATATAAAGACCGGTAAACCAATAAGGATATGGAGCGGTGATCTGGAACTTCATATAACCTGTGATATTGTGTACAGCATCTGGCAGTATTTTAACGTTACCGGGGATTATGATTTTATGTATGGATCTGGCCTGGAAATTATGCTTGATACTTCCCGCTTCTGGTCAAGCCGGCTGGAGTATAATAATAAAGAAGATCATTATGAGATTACTGGAATAATGGGTCCAGATGAATACAGTGAACATATACATAATAATGCATTCACAAATTATATGGTGAAATGGCAGATAGATAAAACACTCCGCTTTTCCAGATGGGTTAAGGAAAACAAGCCGGGAGTGTGGGAAAAAGTCTCAGCAAAACTGGAGCTTTCACAGGAAGAACTTGATAGCTGGAAGGAAAAGGGGGAAAAGCTTTTTTTCCCAATGGATCAGGAATCAGGATTCATAACACAATACGAAGGGTTTAAAGATAAAAAGATAATTGATCTCTTACAGTACAAAGAAAAAGTTGGGTCTATCCTGGAAGATTTTAGCTGGGAAAATATCATCCAAAGTCAGATAATTAAGCAGGCTGATGTAATTATGCTTTTCCATCTGGTTGGTAAAGATTTCTCCAAAGAGGTAAAAAAGGTGAATTGGAATTATTATGAACCAAAAACACTACATGATTCCTCTCTCAGCCATGGAATACATGCAATTGTTGCTGCGGACATGGATGAAATACAAAAAGGTTACGATTTTTTCCAAAAATCCATCCGGATTGATCTCGGAGAAAATATGCATAGCTGTGATGACGGACTTCATGCAGCATCTCATGGAGGCAACTGGCAGGCTGTAGTAAACGGTTTTGGCGGTATGCGGGTAACCGATGATGGAATTCTCCGAATCAATCCCGGGCTTCCCGACCAATGGAAGAACCTTTCATTCAATCTTACCTGGAGGGGGACAGCATGCCATCTCCATATCTCGAAAAGAGAACTGAGTATTCAACTTTTCTCCGTCCCGGCGAAGCCATTTAGTGTTGATGTTTTTGGGGATATATATCACATACAAACTATGGAGGTACTGAGAATACCTTATGGATGTAAGAGGTAAATGATGGCAAAAATTTTACTTTTTGCAGGGAAGTCATTGATGATTATTCTCCTGACAGCTGCAGGCTTCAGCTGCAGTAGTATTCTCAATAAAGAGCACATCTCTACATCGTACGAATATTCAAGTTTGCAAGTTCCCCTAACCCGGCAGACAAATATCCCTTCAGCAGGAGTTGAGGAAACCGGTACCGGAAAAATCCTCCTGAATACCGGAGAATATACTCTCTCACTTGATGGAGGGATGCTGCTTCTTACACATGGCGACCTGCAGACAGGGATTGCCTTACGCCCTCTTGGGGAGGACTTAAACCTGTTTTCCTTTCCCGGAACTGTGGAAGTTTTTGAGGAAGGTGAACGCTGCAGGGTTATAATCCATGGTTCCACATCATGGGCTGACTTTTTTATTGAGCTGCTGATTTTTCCCTATAATCCCGGGCTCTTCCACTACAAAATTGAGCTTGCCTCATTTGCGCCACCCCCCCCAGCTGATGCAATTCGTCCGGAATGGTGTTTTGTTGATACCGAAACAGGTACTGTTTCATCAGGAGGTTATATATCGTATGCAGACAGGGCTCCAGGGGCAGCCCCTTGTTTGTTTGGATATGCCGAAGCACTTAACAGTACTCTCTTGTATTGGACCGATCTTACCCGTTTAAACGATTTTTGTCAGACTGTTCATTATTCGCCTATCGTAACCCCTGTACGAAGGGGATATACATTCGGGCATAATATCGGATGGAATGATATTCGCCGTCTCCCTGAAAATTCAAGATATGTAATATATGACAGCTATCTCTATCTTGTCCCGGATAAACCATCTTCGGAGGAAGAAGTTTTTATGCGTTATCTTTCTCAGATAAGTGATATTTATGACCTTCTAGCACGGCCGAATGGCCTGTTACCTGATTGGAAGAAGATTGCCGAAAAAACTATAATTGATTTGTCAGATCCTGATACATATATCATCTTGGAAGGTAAAAAGTATTGGCGCGCATATGTCGGCGACACCCGTAAAACCGCCGAGGCAATTACGCAATTGGATATAGGTGTAGCCGCGGCACACTATAAGGAACGTTACGGTGGAACTGAACAGATAGAGGAAATCATACATGAGAGCCTGTCGGCTTTGGATGATTTTTTTAATCCCAAATTCGGACTGATTCAAAACAGCGGCCCATTGGCAGTCACCGGTGATCAGGGGAGGGGGGATACCTGGTATGAATTGGGGCATGCCCTCAAGGCAGCAGAGTGGGGATTGTTAGGGTACAAGGAAGCAGCCGATATGGCGAAGAAAAGCCGGGATTCCTGGATAGATTTTGCCAATGCAGTAAACTATCGATTCCCTCAATTCTATATATTTAACGAATGGCAGGGAACCGGAAGAGAACCGGATGCAGCTGGTGGATATGCACTCTACATGATAAGGCTATCTGATCTTTATGAAGAGGATCTTGAGAAAGACAGGTGCTTACAGGAAGCCATGAATGCTGTAAAGGCTTTTCATGGGTATGGTTTTGGGTTTTCTTATGAAACCCATATGACAGCCGCGGCGGCAGCAGCTGCAGCTGAACTTGCGGTACGTACAGGGGATATGAAATGGCTTGAATACTCGTATGGCCCAATCGCGAATCTTATCCGTTTGTCCTGGCTCTATGAGGTGGATTATGGGTTTGGTGATGAAGTAAGGACTTTTTTTGGACTTTGCCCGACTCAGCGTTCGGCGGCAATTACCCCGAAAGAGCAATATGAGGCCTGGATATATCTGACAGAGTATCTAAGGCTGGCACATGGAAAAATTGATCCCGCCGTTGAGAAACTTGTAGCCGAATTCTGTTATCATACTCTCTTAACATTGGTTGATAGTCTTCCTCCTTTGGTCCCTGAAGGGATCATCACAAAGAATCCTGCTGCATATGAAACAGTAGGGTATAATAGATTAGATCTCCATATACCTATAGAGGACATGCGGGATGGCTGGGATATCTGGGGGGCAATTGGCCAGGAGGTGTATGGTGCAGGAATGGCACTTTCATTTGCGGCTTTAGCATATGAAGAAATATTTCCGGGAAAGACAGTATACAGCGGATATCCTATAGCTGATATCATAAAAATCGGTGAGACATGTTCAGCGGTCACCTTTTCCGGTATTCCGGGAACATTCACACCTGTAGTAGTAACAGGCTGCACAGAGATATATGATGACGAGGGGAACCCGGTTCCTGTAGAAGCACAGGGCTTAGTACTTCTCTTTACGGCTGAGGGCGGGTTCCAATATTTCTTACATTATCAGCTGTAGCAGATGTACATGCCAACAAATAAAAAAATGTGCAGGAGTCTGACAGACTCTTTGAGAAGGTGGACGGAATGGAATTGCAAAAAAGTGCGGTACATATGAGAAAATCAGATTATGAGACTCTCCCTGACAGCAGCCGGGTCCTTCTTCGCTACTTTTATACCTGGGAGAGTAATGAGAGGGCGGCTAGAGTAGTGGACAGGATATGTGCTTTACCGGAAGATAAAGTTGAAGAGCTTATTACTAAAGTTTTTCATAATTTCTCAGGTCGGCACAGGGATTTCGGGCAGATATGTAAACAACACTATGAAAAAACCATTACAAAGATAGGGAAGAGAAGAATTTATTCTGAAAGCAGAAAGCTTCTTGTCGGAGCATATTTCACCATGGAATATGCTGTTGCATCTGCAGCTCTTTTTAATCCATCGATGGCTCCTCATCCTGACCAGAGCGGTCTTGAGGCCGGCGACTTGCGATTTATCCAGAGTTTCCGTGCTGTCGGCGAAGGGCATATCTCTTCCATACTTTTTGGCGATGGTGTAATTAAGGCAGATGGAAATATTATTCCTGGAAAAATAAACCAGTTTCTTACTCAAGGGGAAATATCTCATATTAGTGATTCTGTATATGATCTGAACTTTGATAAGGGGACCGCACTCTCTTCCAGGGTTATCTATCCCATAGTTGATAATGAGCGAATGGGGATTGAAGATGCAAGGTTTGTCAGGTTTTTACATGACCCTTTACATGAGAGAGGGAAAGCTACCTATTATGCAACATATACGGCATATAATGGTATTAAAATATACCCTAAACTAATTGAAACTGAAGATTTTACACGGTTTCGTGTAACACTGCTGAAGGGAAACGGGGCAGAGAATAAAGGGATGGCACTATTCCCTGAGAAAATTAATGGACAGTATGCAATGATCTCACGACAGGATAATGAAAACCTTTTTATTATGTATTCTGATGACATGTACCGATGGGATGATCCATGTCTTCTTCAAACGCCTAAAGAGCCGTGGGAATATGTGCAGATTGGGAATAATGGTTCTCCCATAAAAACCGATTACGGGTGGCTGCTCCTTACACACGGTGTTGGTGCGGTAAGAAAATACTGCATGGGAGCTATTCTTCTTGCTCTCGATGACCCTTCACAAGTGATAGGCATGCTGGCATCCCCGTTCCTTTGGCCTGTTGAAAATGAAAGAAACGGATATGTTCCTAATGTGGTGTACTCATGCGGGGCTATAGTACATAATGGAAACTTGATTGTCCCATATGCTGTATCTGATACAAGTTCAAAAATTGTTACCCTTAACCTGGATGAACTAATTCATGCTATGAAGTAAGCTTCGTGCCTGGCACGCTCTAAGCGGCTTTTTT